>CAZLZZ010000001.1:0-74299 GCA_964564165.1 uncultured Alcanivoracaceae bacterium
CAATCACTGTACCTTGTTTGACATTTTCATCAATAGCAACCAATATTTCAGTTATTTTGCCAGCATGTTCTGATGGAATTTCCATGGTGGCTTTTTCACTTTCTAGAGTAATTAATGGATCATCAACGGCTATTGTCTCTCCTTCGCTAACCAATATTTCTATTACAGGAACATCGTCAAAATCGCCCATGTTTGGGATTTTTATATCTATTATCTTATTTGAACTCATAATAACATCTTCTTTAAATCGGCTAAAACGGTGGATAAATATACAATAAAGCGTGCCGCATCTGCTCCATCAATGACACGGTGGTCATAAGACAAAGACAGTGGCAACATCAAGCGTGGTTCGACTTCGCCTTTTGCATTGTATTCGGGTTTTATCTTGGAGCGACTCACTCCTAGAATAGCCACCTCAGGTGCATTGATAATTGGCGTAAATGCTGTTCCGCCAATTCCACCCAATGAGGAAACCGAAAAACAACCGCCTTTCATATCGGCAGGTGTGAGTTTTCCTTCACGGGCTTTTAGTGATATTTCACTCATTTCTTTGGCAATATCCATTACCGTTTTGCTCAACACATCTCGCAGCACTGGCACTACTAGCCCGTTTGGTGTGTCCACAGCAATACCAACGTGATAGTATTTTTTCATCACTAAATTTTCGCCACCTGCATCCAATGAGGAATTGAATCTGGGGAATTTCTTCAGCGCTACTGCTACCGCTTTGATAATAAATGCCAATGGCGACAGGCTAAATCCTTGTGCTTTGGCATCGGCTTTGTGGTCTTGTCTAAAGGCTTCCATATCGGTAATGTCTGACTCATCAAATTGAGTCACGTGCGGAATACGCACCCAGTTTCTGTGCAGGTATTTTCCTGATATTTTTTGTATACGTGATAAGGCAATCGTTTCTACCTGACCGTATTTTGAAAAATCAACATTGGGTGGTGGCAACACATCAAAGTTTGGTGTTCCTGATTGCATCACACCGCCGCCTTGCATGGCTGCTTTTATATAGGCTTTTACATCTTCTTTGGTGATGCGCCCTTTGCGCCCCGTACCTGGTACAATATTGATATTGGTGCCAAGTTCTCGGGCGTATTTTCTTATCGCTGGAGAGGCGTGGGCTTTTTTGCCTGATAGTGTTTTTGAATTTACCACAGGCGGTGGTTTCTTTTTCACTTCTTTGGGCATGGGTTTTTCGACCACAACTTTTGGTTCACTTTTGGGTTCAGTTGTCTCTTCAATTTTTTCTTCTTCAGCCGTTGTCGTTGCATCAGCTTTTTCAGTAGCAACATCTGAGACTTCCATCTCTAACATTTTAGTTCCAGCAGAAACTTCATCGCCTTCTTGAACCAAGACTTTTTTTACAATACCGCTAACTGGAGTTGGGACTTCTAATGTGGCTTTATCGCTTTCTAGTGTTATGACCGCATCTTCTGCTTTGATTTTATCGCCAACGGCTACCAACACTTCGATGACTTCCACTGTTCCCACATCACCAATATCAGGGATTTTTATAATTTTAATCATGCTTATACTCCCACTGGATCAGGTCGGTTGGCATCAATTTCGTACAATTTCAACGCTTTAGCAATGGCAGATTTGGGTAGTTCAGCAGATTTAACCAAGGCAGAAACGGTTGTAAATGCGATGTGTTTGCTATCGACTTCAAAGAATGAGCGCAATTGTTCGCGGGTATCTGAACGCCCAAAACCATCGGTGCCTAAGGTTGAATAATCCGCCTTTACCCATGGTCTAATTTGTTCAACAAAATCATGCATGTAATCGCTAACTGCAATCACTGGACCTTTGGCTTTGCCTAAACATTTTTCTACGTGTGAAAGCTTGGCTTTTTTATCTGGGTTTAACCGATTGAATCGTTGCACACTTTGACCATCGCGTTTTAATTCGGTAAAGCTTGGGCAACTCCAAATATCACAATCGACCTTGAAGTCTTTTTTGAGCATTTCGGCAGCCGCTATGGCTTCACGCAATATTGAGCCTGAGCCTAATAATTGTGCTTTAATTTTACCTTTTGTAGCTTGGAGTTGGTACATGCCTCGTAAAATATCACCTTCAACACCTTTGGGCATTTCAGGGTGTGTATAATTTTCGTTCAATAAGGTGATATAAAAATACACATCTTCATCATCACCATACATGCGCTGTAAACCATTTTGTATAATTACCGCAACCTCATAAGCAAAGGTTGGGTCATAAGAAATACAATTGGGCACTGTAGAAGAAATCAAATGTGAGTGGCCGTCTTCGTGTTGTAAACCTTCGCCGTTTAATGTTGTGCGCCCTGATGTTCCTCCGAGTAAAAATCCTTTGGTTCGCATGTCTCCAGCGGCATAACATAAATCACCAACGCGTTGAAAACCAAACATGGAATAATAAATAAAGAACGGAATCATAGCCACACCATAATTGGCATAAGAAGTTCCGGCAGCTATCCATGAACTCATGGCACCCGCCTCAGAAATGCCTTCTTGCAAGACTTGTCCGTCAATACTTTCTTTGTAAAACATCAATTGACTGGCATCTTCAGGCGTGTATTTTTGCCCTTGGTGTGAGTAAATACCCAATTGGCGGAACAAGCCTTCCATACCAAAAGTTCTAGCTTCATCTGCAACAATCGGCACAATATGTGGTGCCAATGCTTTGTCGCGCAATAAAATTGCCAATATTCGCACAAAAGACATGGTGGTAGAGAATTCTCTTTCACCAGAAGCTTTCATGATGCCGGCAAATTTATTCAGTTCAGGAATTGGCAGCGCTTTGTAACTGACTTTGCGTTGTGGCAAATAGCCACCGAGTTCTTCGCGCCTTTGTTTTAGGTATTTAATTTCCTCAGAGTCTTCAGCGGGTTTGTAATAAGGCACATCTTCCAAATCTTCATCGGCTATGGGCACATTGAATTGATCACGAAAATGTCGGATGGCAGAAGTGGGCATTTTCTTTTGTTGATGGGTGGTATTTAATCCTTGTCCGGCATCTCCCATACCGTAGCCTTTTACCGTTTTTGCCAAAATAACAGTTGGTTGCCCAACGTGAGTTGTTGCTGATTTAAAAGCGGCAAACATTTTATGTGGGTCATGTCCACCACGGTTTAATCGCCAAACATCTTGATCAGACATATTGGCCACCATTTCTCTTAATTCTGGGTATTTACCAAAAAAATGTTCGCGCACATACGCGCCATCTTTTGATTTGTAATTTTGGTAGTCGCCATCCACAGCTTCTTCCATACGTTTACGCAACAATCCTTTGTCGTCTCTTGCTAACAACTTATCCCAATACCCACCCCAAATAACCTTGATAACATTCCAGCCTGCGCCACGGAAAACCCCTTCGAGTTCTTGGATGATTTTACCATTGCCTCGAACAGGACCATCTAATCTTTGTAAATTACAATTCACCACAAAAACAAGGTTGTCTAACTTTTCACGACCAGCCATTGAGATTGCTCCCAAGGATTCTGGTTCATCGGTTTCGCCATCGCCTAAAAAGGCATAGACCTTTTTATCGGTGGTATCAATCATGCTGCGGTTTTGCATGTATTTCATAAAACGCGCTTGATAAATCGCTTGAATTGGACCAAGTCCCATAGAAACTGTAGCAAATTGCCAATAATCAGGCATCAACCATGGGTGTGGATACGATGACAATCCGCTGCCATCAACTTCACGCCTAAAATTGTCCATTTCTTCTTCATCTATGCGTCCTTCCAAGAACGAACGGGCATAAAAACCTGGCGCACAATGTCCTTGTACATACAATAAATCACCACCGCAGTCATGATCTGGACCTCGGAAAAAGTGATTAAAACCGACATCATAAATAGTGGCAGCCGAAGCAAAAGAAGCAATATGACCACCAAGTGAACCAGGACGACGATTGGCACGAACCACCATTGCCATAGCATTCCAACGTATAATCGCACGGATTTTCCATTCAATATCAGCATTGCCTGGAGATTTTTTTTCAGCACTGGTCGGAATCGTATTCAAATAAGCGGTGGTCGCTTCATACGGCAAATGTCCACCAGAGCGGCGATTTAAGTCGATTAATTGTTCGATTAAAAAATGTGCGCGTTCTGGGCCTTCTTCGGTGATAACTGCGGTTAATGCTTCTAGCCATTCTTGTGTTTCTTGGCTATCTACATCTATTTTGTGGTTGGCTTCTTTCATAATTTGTCTCTAAACTATTTTTTCAATGGTTGTTTTTGTGCATCGACAACCGCTATAGCTGTCATGTTTATAATTCTTCTTACCGATGAGTTCGGCGTCAGTACATGTGCCGCTTGTTTGCTGCCCAATAACATAGGGCCTACTGTCACACCTTGGGTAAAACATCTGATCATATTAACCAAAGCATTGGCTGTATCTAAATTAGGTAACACAAATAAATTTGCCCTGCCTTCTAATTTTGAATCAGGGAATACATCTTTTCTTAGTGCAGGCATCAGTGCAATATCTGCCTCCATTTCACCTTCTATTTCTAAATCTGGTGCAATTTTGTGCAATATTTCTAGGGCTTCGCGCATTTTATCGGGGCTTTCTCCATCGCGTGAGCCAAAGCTTGAATAGGAAATTAGAGCTATTCTAGGTGTTTTTCCAAAGTCTTTCAGTTTTTCTGCCGCCAACATCGCTGTTTCGGCAATCTCTTGTGCATCAGGATTAGGATTAACATAGGTATCGCAGAAAAAGAAGTTGCCGTATTCTGTTGAAATTCCACTCATGGTAGCGGGTTTTGATACGCCATCTTGTAGTCCAAGAATATCAGTGATGTGTTCCAGTACTTTGGGAAATCTGCCGGTTAATCCAGCTAACATGGCATCGGCTTCACCCCGTTTAACCATTAATGCGGCTATAACTGATGAGCGCGTTCTAACAATCGCTTTGGCAATGCCAGGTGTCACACCGTGTCTTTGCATGATAGAATGGTACAGTTCCCAATACTCTTTAAAACGTGGGTCTTCTTGAGGATTAACCAATTCAAAATCTTTGCCAATGGTTAAGTCTATACCTATTTTCTTTATGGTTCTTTCAACCACATCAGGGCGACCAATCAAGATAGGCTTGGCCAGTTTATCATCCAGAGCGGTTCGTACTGCGCGCAATACTCTTTCGTCTTCACCTTCTGCATAAACCACCGTTTTTGGATTGTTGCGGGCTTTATCAAAAATAGGTTTCATCATCAAGCCGCTTTTAAATACAAAATAACTCAAACGGTCTTTGTACTCTTGCATGTCTTGGATAGGACGAGTCGCCACGCCTGAGTCCATTGCCGCTTGTGCCACTGCTGGCGCTACATACAACAATATGCGCGGATCAAAAGGTTGTGGAATCAAATATTCTCGACCAAATCCTTTGGCCTCTCCTTCAAAGGCTTGCGCACCTACATCTGAGGATTCTTTTTGTGCCAATTCTGCCAGTGCATAAACACAGGCCATTTTCATTTCATCATTGATAACCGGTGCGCCCACATCAAGTGTGCCTCGGAAAATATAAGGAAAACACAAAACATTGTTCACTTGATTGGGGAAGTCAGACCGACCCGTTGCCAAAATAGCATCCGGACGCGCCTTGAGTGCAATATCTGGCATGATTTCAGGTGTAGGATTGGCCAACGCCAAAATAATTGGGTCTTTTGCCATTGGCATAATCATTTCGGGAGTTAGCGCCCCTGCAACGGACACTCCTAAAAAAATATCAGCACCAACCAGAGCCTGGCTTAATGTTTGTTGTTTAACATCCTTTGCATAAATTTCTTTTTTTGAGTCAACATCAATGTCTTCACGTCCTTCAAAAATGACCCCTTTTGAATCTGATAAAATCAAATTCTCTATTTTCAAGCCTAAGTCCACCAATAAATCGACACATGCCATTCCTGCAGCTCCAGCACCTGATGTCACTAACTTAACATCGCCAATGTTTTTGTCGATGACTTTTAAGCCGTTAATAACAGCGGTCGCAGTAATAATGGCCGTGCCATGCTGGTCATCATGAAAAACAGGTATCTTTAGACGGCTTTTGAGCTTTTCTTCTACATAAAAACATTCCGGAGACTTTATGTCTTCAAGGTTTATACCGCCGAATGTAGGCTCAAGTGATGCAATTATTTCAATTAATTTATCGGGGTCTTTTTCATCAATTTCTATATCAAAAACATCCACGCCTGCAAATTTTTTAAACAATACTGCCTTGCCTTCCATTACTGGTTTTGATGCCAGAGGACCGATATCCCCTAAGCCCAAAACAGCCGTACCATTTGTGATAACAGCCACTAAATTTGCTCTGGCCGTATAAAGTGAAGCGGTACTGGGGTCACGCTGGATCTCTAAACATGGTGCTGCTACTCCTGGCGAGTAAGCCAAGGCTAAATCTTTGGCTGTTGTTAAGGCTTTGGTTGCCACCACTTTGATTTTTCCTGGTGGAAATTCTCTGTGGTATTCTAAGGCCGCTATTTTGATGTCTTCTCTTAAACTCATGGTTGTCCCCCGTTGAGTTGAATTGAGTTGCGAGTATTTTTATACTCATTAAATTGGACTAAGTATTTTAAGTCATTTAAAGCAATTTCTCTATGAGAAATGATAAATAACAAGTAACTACGTTCGAGTTAACTCAAGGTAATACAATTTTATTGAAAATTAACACAAGATGAATTATCTTATTGGTTATATTTATTAAAGTGAGTGCTATGAAATTAACGGCTGTTTGTTTTATTTTGATTTTTGTGATTTCTTGTTCATCGCCTCCCAAAAAGGCAGTGAAACTTTATCCTAAACTTGTTTTAAACATTGAGCAGGCCAATCGACTGGCGCAACTGCCCATTGCCTGTGTTGAAACCCAGTACCCCAATAAACTCAATCAAACCATTGGCAGTGCCGATGATTTAAAAACACCCAAACAATTGCACCCCGCTTTTTATGGTTGTTTTGATTGGCACAGCGCCGTTCACGGGCATTGGGCAATGGTAAAATTGTTAAAAAAGTTTCCAGCAATGGACAGAGCCCCTCAACTTAGGAAGCTGCTGATTAAAAATATAACACAAGAAAATATTAGCCAGGAAGTGGCTTATTTTCATGGCAAACACAATAAGACCTGGGAGCGCACTTATGGCTGGGCCTGGTTGTTAAAATTGTCTCAAGAATTACACCAGTGGGATGATCCACTTGCCAGAGAGTTAGAATTAAATTTACAGCCGTTGAGTGATTTAATCGTTTCTAAATTTTTAAATTTCTTGCCAAAGCTGAATTATCAAATTCGTGTAGGAACCCATGCCAATACCGCCTTTGGCATGGCTTTTGCACACGATTATGCGGTGTCTGTTGGTCATTTTGAGTTGAAAGAACTGATTGAGCAGCGGGCTTTTGAATTTTATTTCAAAGACACCAATTGTCCCATAGGCTGGGAGCCCGGTGGGTTTGATTTTCTTTCGCCGTGCCTACAAGAGATGGACCTCATGCGCAGAGTACTGCCAAACTCAGAGTTCTCATATTGGATCCATAAGTTTTTACCTCAGCTGAATGAAAAACACTATGATTTGGCAGTAGGCGTGGTGAGTGACAGAACCGATGGCAAGCTTGTACACTTAGATGGCTTGAATTTTACTCGGGCATGGAGCCTGTATGGTTTGGGCAATCAGTACCCAGAATACAAACACCTAATTAATATTGCCAACAAACACATGCAACACTCTCTGCCTTTTGTGGTTGGCGATAGTTACGAAGGTGGTCATTGGCTGGGCAGTTTTGCTATTTATGCGCTTGACAGTTCACAACCATGAAATTTTTTAAAGATCTTGGCCCAGGTGTGTTAATTGCTGCGGCATTTATTGGCCCAGGCACGGTAACGGTGTGTACCATTGCGGGTGTTAAATATCAATTTGCACTGCTTTGGGCGATGGTGTTTTCTATTTTTGCGACCCTTGTTTTGCAAGAAATGTCAGCAAGATTGGGCTTGGTTTCTAAAAAAGGGCTGGCACAAGTTGTGCGCAATGAGATTTCAAATCCCGTGCTTAAATGGTTGGCAATAATATTAATTATGTCGGCTATTTTGGTCGGCAATGCCGCCTATGAAGCGGGCAATATCAGCGGTGGGGTTTTGGGTCTGGAAACGCTGATACAACAAGCCAGTTTCGGCATTGGAAACTGGCAGGTGAATGTTTTTAGTTTATTAATTGGCTTTATCGCGTTTGTGGTCTTGTATATCGGCAATTATAAATTTATCGAAAAATCTTTGGTAACACTGGTGGTTTTGATGAGTCTCGCTTTTGTTATCACTGCCATCATAACCAGTCCGAACTTATGGGCCGTATTCAAAGGGGTCTTTATTCCCTCGTTTCCACCAGGAAGTCTTTTAATCATTGTGGCACTTATTGGTACGACAGTTGTGCCGTATAATTTGTTTTTGCATGCTTCATTGGTTCAAGAAAAATGGCAGGGTGTTGATGATTTACCCAAGGCTAGAAAAGACACCAAAACTGCCATCATTGGTGGTGGGATCGTCTCAATGGCGATCATTATTAGTGCTGCAGCCATCCAAGAAAACCAAGTTTCTAATGCTGTAGATTTGGCCAAAGGACTAGAACCCCTGTTTGGCAGTTATGCTAAATATTTATTGGCTATCGGCTTATTTGCAGCGGGCATTACTTCGGCAATCACCGCTCCTATTGCTGCAGCTTATGTGGCTGCTGGTTGTTTCAATTGGGAAGCTAATCTAAAATCGAATAGGTTTAGGCTGATTTGGATGATTGTATTGTTATTGGGAATTGTCTTTTCATCTATCGGTTTTAAATCTATAGAAGTGATCAAGTTCGCCCAGATCGCCAATGGTTTGTTGTTGCCACTGATTGCGGTGTTTTTATTGTGGGTAATGAACCGCAAACAAGTTTTGGGCGATTACGTCAACTCTAAAAAACAGAATTTCTTGGGATGGATAATTGTTTTGATTACTTTTGTTTTGGGTATAAAAAGTTTGAGTCAGGTTTTTGGATGGGTATAGAAGTTAGATATGAAGATTGATCTCAATTGTGACTTGGGCGAAGGCATGGGCAATGATTCTCAGTTGATGCCTTTTTTGGGTTCTTGCAATATTGCATGTGGTGGTCATTTTGGTGATACGCAAACCATGACAGCCGCAGTAAAATTGGCAAAAACACACCAGGTTAATGTCGGGGCTCACCCTTCTTTTCCTGATAAAGAAGGTTTTGGCAGAAGAGTCATAGAAATATCCAGAGATGAATTACACCAGTCACTGGTTAAGCAAATTACTGATTTGCAAATAATTTGCAAGCAAAATAATATCGTTATGAACCACATTAAACTTCACGGCGCTTTGTATAATTTGGCTGCCAATGATGCAGAAATTGCCGCAGTGGTGTTGAATGCTTTTGCCAAGGTTCAAGCAGACATTAAAATCTACGTGCCTTATTTTTCTGTCATTGCAATATTGGCTGAAGACTACTTTCCTATTGTTTATGAAGCTTTTGCTGACAGAAGTTACAATTCAGATTTGTCCTTGGTTTCAAGAGACAGGCCCCATGCAGTTATCAGCAACAAACAAAAGGCCTGGAATCAAGTCAAATCCATCATTGAAACAGGCAAAGTGCCAGCCATAAATGGCCAAATGCTCGCCATCAAAGCCAATACCTTTTGTGTGCACGGCGACAATAAAAATGCATTTGAAATTTTGCAGCATATTCATCAATGTCTTTGAAATATCAGCATTTTGGCGAAGGCGCAATTTTGGTCTCATGGCCCAATAAAATTGACAAAGCAACCCGTCTAGATATACATCATTTCAATCAAAAAATACAACGCCAAATTCCTCAATTGATTATTGAAACCGTTACTGCTTATTGTAGTTTGACTGTTTTTTTTACTGGGGGTGTTGATAAAGAACGCTTAATCTTAGAGCTCAAAAATATATATCGGTCAAGTGATGTTCAAAAAGAAATTCACTCAACTCTTTGGCAAGTTCCTGTCTGTTATGACCTGCCCTTTGCTATTGACTTGAAAAATCTCTCATCCCAGAAAAAAATCAGCATTAATGAAATCATTAAATACCACAGCAATCCAATTTACACCGTAGATTTTTTCGGGTTTTTACCTGGTTTTCCTTATTTGAGCGGGTTAAATCCGTTGTTGTTCACTCCGCGATTAAATTCTCCCAGGACCAGTGTTGAAAAGGGCTCTGTGGCAATTGGCGGGAATCAAACAGGGGTATATCCAGTCAACAGTCCTGGTGGTTGGCATATAATTGGAAGAGCTCCTTTGTCCTTTTTTGACGTATCCAAAAGCCCACCTTGTTTTATTCAACCTTTGGATCAAATAAAATTTTACCCCATTAGTTTAGAAGAATATAACCGTGATTGAAGTTGTTTCTACAGGAATATATTCAAGCATACAAGACCAGGGCCGCTTAGGGTATAGAAATATAGGCGTGCCATTAAGTGGAGTGATGGACAGTTATAGTGCCAATTTGGCCAATGCTTTATTAAACAACCACAAACAATGTGCAGTATTAGAAACCACTTTTGTAGGGCCAGTGTTGAGATTTCATCAAGAAACATTCATTGCCATCACGGGTGCAGACTGCTTGCCTAAGATTAATGGAAAGCCCATTTGTTTAAATTCTGCCCATAAAGTTTTAAAGGGCGATATATTGAGCTTGGGAAACACCATAACTGGTATTCGAAACTATCTGGCTGTGGCCGAGGGCTTTCAAAGCGAATTTGTTTTAAACAGCCGCAGTTATTATGCAGGTATCACCGAAAATCAGACCTTAATCAAAGGTCAGTTTATAAAGATTTCCAAGCTGAATACTCTGATCATCAATCGCACAAAAACAACCCCCGGAAACACCTGTTCAAAACAACAGTCTATAGAGGTTACAAAGGGGCCAGAATTTAACCTTTTAGATAAAAAAAGCCAAGACACTTTGTTTAGGAGAAAATTCAAAATTTCGAACCAAAGCAATCGCATGGCTTATCAATTTGAATCGAATGGTTGTCATAATTATTCAGAGACACAAGAAATAATTACATCATCTGTTCAACCAGGAACAGTACAATTAATGCCATCAGGAAAACCCATTGTTTTGATGCGAGATTGCCAAACCACTGGTGGGTATTCTAGGGTCTTACAACTAACCGAAAAAGCCATTAATCAGTTAGCCCAAAAACGTCCCAATGATTTTGTTTTTTTCACTTTAAATTAAATATTGCTTTATTTTATGCTTTTAACTATATTCAGCATTGCTAAAGTTTGACAATATCAATACCTTACTATATAAATATTACTCAGTTTCATATCTGTTTATCGGATTGACTAACTTAACCAAAAACGAGCTATATAATTTGAGCACTTTCTTATTAATAAAGGTGTCCCCCCGTGGCTTTGAAATAACAAACATACTTTAAATATAGGTGAAAAATAATGAAAAGATACTCCTTCAGAAAAAACAAGTTAATCACAGCACTGGCAATTGCCAGCTTGGGTTTAACTTCACAGTTTGCTTTTGCTCAAGATGAAGAAGATGGTAGCAATAGCGAAGTAGAAACAGTAACAGTTATTGGCTCACGTAGCCAAAAAGCTCGCTCTGCAGCAGACTCGCCAGTTCCTGTCGATGTTATCAATGCTGATGATCTAAAAGCCATGGGCGGAGCAGTGGATTTAACCGACAGTTTGAAAACCTTGATTCCTTCTTATACAGCAACTCCAGCAACAGGCGATGGCAGTGCATTTGTACGACCCACTTCACTGCGTGGTACAGCACCTGATCAATCATTAATACTGATCAATGGTAAAAGACGTCATCGTTCTGCCTTGGTTCAATTCTTTGCACCAGCTGCGGGCAATGGAGCTCACGGCGTGGACATCGGAATGATTCCTACAATCGCTCTAAAACGTGTTGAAGTATTGCGTGATGGCGCATCTTCACAGTATGGTTCTGATGCAATAGCTGGAGTGATGAATTTTGTCATGAGGGATGCTTCAGAAGGTGGTGAGTACAATGTTCAATATGGTCAACACTATGAAGGTGAACAAAATTACAGCGTAGGTATAAACCAAGGTTTTGCACTGGGCGAAACAGGTTTTGTAAATTTAAGTTTAGAGTACACAGACAACCAAGCACATTCTCGTGGTATTCAGCGTCAAGTTGCTCAAGACTTAATAGACAACGGTGCTGTTGGTGTTGGTGCTGATTCTCCATTTGGTGATGCGCCTTTTGTACAAACATGGGGACGTCCTGAATCAAGTGCTTTAAGATTTTTCTTAAATTCAGCAATTGATGTCGGTGAAAACTCACTGTATGCACGAGTTGGATATGCTGATACAGACGGCCGTTATAGATTTTTCTACAGAAACCCTAATCACAGTACTTTAACTGCACTAAGAGATTTGGGTTATGACGGACAATTAAATGAAGTAGGTTTTACGCCTTTTTTAGATGGCGCTCAAACTGACTTTAGCTTCGTAACAGGTCTTGAAGGTGAGTTTTCGGGTGGAACCTATTTTGATTTTAGTATCGGATATGGCAGAAATGAATTAGATTACTTCTTAAACAACTCTATTAATGCAGGTTTAGGCCTAACTGGCAATTTACAAATTCCTCAAATGGATTTTGATGTGGGCGGATATGAGCAAAAAGAATTCAACTTAAATGCTGATTTTTCTTATGCTATGTCCGATAGTGTGAACCTTGCCTATGGTTTTGAATACAGAGACGAAACCTATACCGCTATTGCTGGAGAACCCAGCTCTTATCAAAACGCTGATGGCACTGATGGCGCTGGCGTAAGTGGCTTCCGTGGCATTCCTGCATCTGATGCTGGAGAATTTAGTCGAGATAACTTTGCAGTTTATGTTGATATTGAGCATGACATTTCTGATGACTTCATGTTGCAATATGCATTGCGTTATGAAGATTTTTCTGACTTTGGTAGTACCATCAATGGTAAATTAGCAGGCCGTTATAATGTCTCAGATACCACAGCGTTCCGTGGTGCAATCTCAACAGGTTTTCATGCACCAACTCCTGGTCAAGCCAATGTAAGAACAACCATTACTACATTTGATGGCGCTACTGGATTGCAGGTTGAAGAAGGCCTGATTCCTGTAACAGATCCAAGGGCAATAGCTGTAGGTGGTCAAGCATTAACAGAGGAAAAGTCACTTAACTTTAGTTTTGGTTTAACTTCTGACTTAACAGACAATACAACCATGACTTTAGACTTTTATCAAATCAATGTTGATGATCGCATCTATCGTACAGGTGATATTGCTGCTCTTGATGGTTCTACCATATCGTTCTTTACCAACGCTTTAGATGTTGAACACAGCGGTGTTGATTTGGTGATTACTTCGGCTAAAGACTGGAATGATTCTACCAGTACAGACTTTTCTTTTGCCTATGCCTACAACAAAATTGATGTAGTTAATCAAAAACTAGTCAATGGTGTTACTCCAGTTAGCGATAGTGCAGTTGAAGACATTGAAAACAACTACCCCAATCACAGATTTACCTTGTCGGCAAATACTGAATTTGGAGACCAGTGGAACCTCTTGTTAAGAGCAACTTACTATGGTGAGCATTTTGATGAGCGTGGAAGAATCGGCGCAGAAACCAGTCCAAGTGCTTTAATTGATGGTGTTATGTATATCGATGCTGAAATTGGCTATTGGGTAAATGACAACCTTAGACTTAGGCTTGGTGCTTCCAATATCTTCGATACGTATATTGATGAAGTTAGTGCTCCAAATGCCAACCGTCAAAGTGTTGGTCTACAATACCCAAGACGAAGTGCAGCTAACTATGAAGGGGGTTCTTGGTATCTAGGTGCTACTTACTCTTTCTAAGATAAAGAAATAGGAGCTTTTATAGCTCCTTAAGACTTAAAGAAGCGGTCACAATACATTTTGTGGCCGTTTTTTTTTAAAAGTTAAAAATTGATTGAAGGGTTAAAATATAAAGGGTATATTTCGAGCTCAACCCATAACGCTGTATAAAGTTGCATAAAAATGAACTCAAAAATTAATTCTCACCTTTGGCAAGGAAAAGAGTCTGATGCTCAGGCTCAAGCAGCTCCAAGAAAGGAATACATGAGAATCCAAGGGGGTTTACAACTAATAAGAGTCTTGTTAAATTTCACAGAATTAAATTTTGTATTTGTATGAAAAAACTTAGCCAAGTATTGAGCGTTTTTATACTGCTGATGATTGCCTTGAGCTTTTTTACCGTGTTTGTCAGTTATTTTTTTAACTGGGTGTTTATTTCCGTTCAAGAGCTCATCATTTATCTACACAGCAGTATATTTATGTTGGGCATTGTTTATGCTTTTTCTGAAGATAAACATGTGCGTATTGACATTTTTTACCAATCGTATTCTGCTCGTAAAAAAAGAAAGGTCAATCTTTGGGGTTCAGTCTTTTTATTGATCCCGTTGTTTGCTTTTATGTTCTATATCTCCTTAGAATACGTCATGGCATCGTGGTCAAAGCTTGAGGGTTCGCCAGAATCAGGCGGCCTGCCCTTTGTTTATGGTCTAAAATCATTGATACTTATATTGCCTATTTCTATGATTGCGTATTCCATCACTCAAATGTTTAGGAAGCCTTAATGGAAGCCTTTTGGGCACTGGGCTTATTCGTTACAGTAGCACTGGTATTACTGGTTGGTTACCCTGTTGCCATAACTTTGGGCGCTGTTTCCTTGTGGTTTGCTTTTGCCGGCTGGCTGGCTGGTTGGTTTGATGCTGATTTTTTAATGGCAATGCCCAATAGAGTCTACGGTATAATGACCAATGTAACCTTAATGGCTGTCCCTGTTTTTATTTTTATGGGGCTGGTTTTAGAAAAGGCCAAACTGGCACAATCCTTATTAGAAAATATGGCAGCACTATTGGGTGGAGCTAAAGGCGGACTGGGATTTGCCTTGTTAATTGTTGGTGCTCTACTTGCTGCTAGCACTGGCATTGTTGGTGCTACCGTTGTCACTTTAAGTTTGTTGGCACTGCCGGTCATGAAAAAAAATGGCTACGATGAATCATTAAGCGCCGGAACAATTTGTGCAACAGGAACACTGGGACAAATTATCCCGCCATCGATTGTTTTGGTATTGTTGGGCGATGTGTTATCTAATGCTTATCAACAGGCTCAATTAGACATGGGTATTTTTTCACCAAAAACAGTTTCAGTGGGTGAGTTGTTTGCAGGTGCCATTGTTCCTGGTTTAATTTTGTTGGGGCTTTATGGGCTTTATTGGGTTTACATTGTTTTAAGGTGCCCACACAAAGCACCGGCCATGGACCCACAATTTAGCACTCCTTTAAGCAAACCTTTATGGCAAATATTCGCCTCATTATTGCCTCCACTGTTGTTGATTATTGCTGTACTTGGTTCTATTATTAGTGGTGTTGCCTCACCAACTGAAGCGGCCTCTGTTGGTGCTGTTGGTGCTTTATTGCTTGCTTACTTAAAAAAGCAACTGTCACTGGGAGTCCTAATGGAAGTATCCAGAGAAACGGTGAAAATCACATCCATGATATTTATGATACTTATAGGTGCTGCATTGTTCTCGTTGGTATTTAAAGGATTTCATGGAAATGAAATCATTGCTCAGTTTTTACTTGATTTACCCGGTGGCAAAATGACCGCTTTTTTCGTTGTCATGCTTGTCATGTTTATTCTTGGGTTTATTCTTGATTTTATAGAAATTACTTTCGTCATTGTGCCCATTGTCGGGCCTATTTTATTGTCGCAAGGATTTGATCCCGTTTGGCTTGGCATCATGTTTGCTATCAACTTACAAACTTCGTTTTTAACTCCGCCTTTTGGCTTTGCATTGTTTTATTTAAAAGGTGTGAGTGATATTGATTCAAAAAAACTCTACAAAGGTGTCATTCCATTTATACTTATCCAAATTTTAGTGTTATTATTGCTGGTATGGCAACCAAAACTTACTTCTCTTATCTCTTTTTAATCCTGTTTACTTTAACTGTTTCAGCCAAAACGGATGAGCAGCAATTGACACAATGGACCATAGAAAATGAAAAGAAACTATTAAACGATTACCCAATAATCCCATCAAAGTGGTTTGAACAAACCTGTATGGACCTTATCAAGTCAATGCATTTTAATCAAATAAACCAGTGCAAACTGTTTAAATCAGATTTTATAAATGCTTATGTGTTTGATAACGGGCATGTCTATTTTTCAACAGCCATGATGGCACTGATAAATAACAAGCACCAATGGGCTGCAATTTTGGCGCATGAAAATGCACACATAGAATTACAACACTATTTGGAAACACTCAAAAAAATCAAAAAACCAGGTATTTTCTTTCCAAAAAGAAAAATCAGAGCCCTGATTAAAAACAACGAACAAGCCGCAGATGACTGGTCAAAAATAAAACTTCAAGAATTTGGTTATGATTACAATCAAATTGTATTTTTTTTCCAAAGAGTAAAAACATCACAAGGAGAAAACCGAAACAAAACTCACCTCAAATTATCCAAAAGAATCAATACAACCAATCAGCCCGAAATCATTGATAAACTCTTAATCTCTCAGATAGACCAATTTCAATGGCAAGATGATTAATCAAAAAATTTCTTCAACCTCAATTTGGATCATATACAAGCGCATATCAAATTCTAGTTGGTGATAGTCGCTTAGCATGTGTTGACAGAGTTGGTAGAAGGCTTTGTTGTGTTGTTTTTCTTTTAAATGTGCCAACTCGTGTACGACTATCATATTCAGCAACTCAATAGGTGCTTTTTTAAACACTGAACTGATGCGTAACTCGTTTTTCATTTTTACTTTATTGCCCTGAATTCTGGGAACATAACTGTGCAAACCAAGGGCATTATTAACCACATGAATCTTGCCATCATAAACCACCTTGCTCAATGGAGGTGATTTCTTCATGTATTGGTTTTTGATACCCATGGCATATTCGCGCAAGTCTTTGTCATTGCTTATGGAGTGGGGTTTTGGGTATTTTTTTAACAGAAAATTGACCAGTTTACCATCATCTAACATTTTTTGAACTTGGTCTTGTAGGCTTTGTGGGTAGGAACTGATGTATTTCAACGACTTTGTCATCCTTAGAATTCTTCTTCGGCATCGTAATCAAATGCGCCAAGTAGTGTAAGATAATCATCTTTGCCCATGCCTGTTTGTTTGTTGCTGTATTCAAATTCATACAACAAAACCGCCCAAGTGATCGACAGCAAGTCTTTCTTTTTGGCCTTGTTCATTAGATTTTTGATAAAAGAATCAGCATAGGAACATTCTCCAATGGCTTTTTCTGTTTTTATCATCCCTTCGGTTGCACCATTTGTTTCTAGATGTTCTGGGGCAAAATAACGTATCTTAAAGTTATCTGACCATTGGTTTTTAGCCCGGGTATCGTTTTTGAAAAGTGTTTCTTCAAAATATTCATCAGGAATATCTGCATAAGGATGGGTTGAAACCCATACCGATACCTTGTTTTTTTTTTGGAACAAAAACCCTTTTGTCTGTTTGCTGTTTTTCATGTTTATTCTCTCGTTCTTAATGCTGACATTATAAATCCTATTGAGCTCATTGATAAATAGTCTTGTCACATTATCCCGTATATTATATAGAACAACGGAATTTACAGAGAAGATGGGGCTTTTAAATGTTGGCGATTAAAGAGGTATGTTCTAAAAGCGTCTGATTTTCCTGAAGACATTTTTAGCCACTGCTGAATTCAAGTTATATATGGAGAGACTTAATAATACTTTTGGAATCGGGGCTTTAGCCCTGCCAATCTAGCAAGTTTAAGCGCGACTAAAGTCGCGATTCCGATAGTTTTTTCACAATATCTTAGTCGCTGATTACTTTTGTTGTTTTATCCATGCAGGCCAGTTGATTTCTTTTTTTGCTGTGATGGTTAATTGACATGAGTCTATAGCATCTAAAAACAACACACAATTATTGCCAGCAGTACGAAAACTTGGAACAATAATTCCTTGATAGCCTAAAAATTGAGCAGCAGAACCAATCTTTTGACTTTGGGCAAACTCTTTTCTGTTGTTTGTATCTATGTTTAATTCAGTTAGTAATTTTTTATTCAATAGGTTGAGTAACTTAATATTTTTAACTTTCAGTTCGCAAATCACCATTGCACAGGATGAAAACACCGGGGCTTGTGATAAATGATAATGCAACTCTGCCATTGAAGTGTTTTGCTCAAGGCTGGTATAAAGTGCAACGATTTGATTGTGCAAAGTACTCTTTGGGCTCCATCTTCCTCCTGCGACTCCTCCTTGTAAGGGGCTGCGTGTTTTCCAACTTGTGCGCCAAAGAGTTCCTGAGAAGTTTTCAACATCAAGCTGACTTAAGGCATCAATTATTTCCCTGTCATGAGACACTAAATATAGGTTCCAGAAGCCTGGCGCTCAATTGCATCAAGTACAACTTCAGTCTGTTGGTTATGAATCAAGTCAATGGCTTTTTTTCCATCTAAGAGCTGATTGTTCGCATACAACCACAACCTCGTTTCATCAGGACTGTAAAATTCAGACAAGGCATCAATGACATACCTCAAATCCGAAAAGATTAATTGTGTACCTGTGTCAGGTGTGGATTTCCCCGATTTCCAGCGTGAAAAAGTGGCAGTAGAAACAGAAACTATATTGGCTAAATCTATGCCTTTTAATGTACTGTTATCGTTAATTTGATTAATAACTGATGATAATGCAGTGCTCATGGCTTTGGTGGTTCTTTTAAAATCAACACTATTATTACCTATTTGTTTCACAGATTCAACTTGATGAAATAAATGTGTAATAAAATAAATAAATTTTAATCTTAACTTCATGCTCTTCATGGTGAAAAACAATCACGTGATTCAATCATCTTGCGATATAATGAAACTTTCGATACTTCGATACTTCGAAACAACGAGACAACGTCATTGGTAGCTAGGCATTTTTAGATTTGCTTGACGTGCTAAGTGGCTGCGCTATAATCGAGTTTTCTATATCGGGATTTGGGACATATATAGAGAGACTTAATAATACTTTTGGAATCGGGGCTTTACAAACTGTTTATTGTATTAATTTAATATTATTAAGTTTGCTCATTTTAACATTGATTGGGTGTATGGATTAATGGCATAATAAATTGATTTTGTGTAAAATAGTTAAATATGAATACTGTGGTTTTGCTTCCTGGTCTTGATGGTACGGGCTTATTGTTCCATCCTTTATTAGAAAAATTGCCAGATCATGTGAATAAATTGGTAATAAGCTATCCTACTGATCAATGTTTTGATTATGAGCAGTTAGCTCAATGGGTTTTCTCTCAATTGCCAAAAGATGATTTTATATTGGTTGCTGAATCATTTTCAGGATATGTTGCTTATCTTATTGGGCTAAAGAAACCAAATCATTTGCAATCAATTATATTTGTAGCCTCTTTTTTGACCAATCCGAATCCTTTATTATTGGGTTTGTCCAAAGTTATACCAATGAGTATTTTGTTGAAATTTACAATACCGAATTTTATTGTTAAAAGGTTTCTATTGGGGGGGAATATTAGCCAAGATACTATAAAATTATTTAAGGATGCCATTAGCAAAGTCAATACAAAGGTCTTGACTCATAGACTGAAGTTGCTATCAAAATTAAGTTATCCCGCTCAAACATGTGATGTACAAGCCATATACATTCAAGCCAGTAATGATCGGCTTGTTTCTACTCAGTCTCTTGAAGTGTTTAAAAAGGTGTTTATTAACCTAACTGTTTATGAAATTTATGGCCCTCATTTTGTACTACAATCAAACCCTGAAGAATGTGTAAAAATCATTCGTTCTATATTGTCCTTTTAGGCTATGAATCCAGGTCTTTTGCTCTTCACTTCATGTTCTTTACATCCTTCATGGTAAAAAATAATCGCGTGTATGAATCATCTTGCGATATAATGAAACTTTCGAGACAACTACAACTCTAGTGAACAAAAAAGCCATCTTTTTAATGGGCCCAACGGCGGCGGGTAAAACCGATGCGGCGATATTTTTGCATGAAAAATATGGCTGCGATATTGTTTCGGTAGATTCGGCTTTGGTCTATAGGCAGATGGACATTGGTACGGCTAAGCCAGATGGGGAAACTTTAACCAAAGCACCTCATGCTTTGGTGGATATTATTAATCCTTGGGAGTCGTATTCGGCGGCCAATTTTGTCAGCGATGCTTATGCTTTGATGGAAAAATCACTGAAAGTGGACAATATACCTTTGTTGGCAGGTGGCACCATGATGTATTATCGCAGTTTGCAGCAAGGTTTGTCTAAATTGCCTGATGCCGATGTTGTTATTCGTAACGAGCTTTCTGCAATAGCTGATGATATAGGTTGGGAAAAAATGCACCAACGATTAACCAGGATTGATCCAGATTCTGCACAACGAATCAACAAGAATGATCCACAAAGAATTCAAAGAGCGTTGGAAGTGCATCAAATATCGGGCAAAACCATGACCCAACTTTATAAAGAAGATGAGGGCGATAAACTCGACTACCAAACCTTAAAAATCGTGATTGCACCTGAGCGTGCGTTGTTACACAAACGCATTGAACAGCGGTTTGAAATTATGCTTAAACAAGGGTTCATCGAAGAAGTTGAACAACTCAAAGCCAATCCCAAGATTACCTTTGATATGCCTTCCATGCGTTGTGTCGGCTATCGCCAAGTTTGGCAATACTTGGATGGTGATTTGAAGCACGATGAAATGATTTTTAAAGGCATAGTGGCGACCCGACAATTGGCAAAAAGACAATGGACTTGGTTGCGCAAAGAAGATGACGCCATCTGGTTGGATTCTACTCAAAAGGGCTATCTCCAAGAAATTCAAAGATTAACCAAGGAGTTTATTGAAAGTTAAAGGCATTTTAACTTTCAACCCCAACGCATGAATATTCTACTACTATCTAGAAATAAACGCCTGTACTCAACTATGCGTTTATTTGAAGAGGCAAAAAAAGCCAAACACAACATCGCTATCGTCGATTATATGCACTGTAATATTATCAGCGAAAAGAAAAACCCAGTGGTGTATTACAATGGCCAATCCTTGAAATTTATTGATGCTGTTATTCCGCGTATCGGTGCGACTTTTACTTTTTATGGTTCAGCCTTGATTCGCCAATTTGAGTTACAAAACATTCCTACCATGGTGACTTCGCAAGCATTATTAATGGCGCGTGATAAATTGCATTGCTTACAAGCTTTAACGCAAGTGGGTGTGGGCATGCCGAAGACTTATTTTACCCATTATTTTTACAATATTGATGAAATCATCACCGCAGTTGGCGGATTTCCTTTTGTCATGAAACAGCTTGAAGGCACACAAGGTTATGGTGTGTTTTTGATTAAAAACCGCAAACATGCGGGAGAAATCATCGACGTTCACCAAAATGCCAATAAGAAATTTATTATTCAAGAGTTTATTGCCGAATCAAAAGGAGCCGATATTCGCGCCATAGTAGTTGGCAACAAGGTCGTTGCGGCAATGAAGAGAACAGCCAAAGCAGGTGAGTTTCGATCAAATCTGCATCAAGGAGGAAGAGGCCAGAACATACAACTATCAGAAACAGAGACTCGCACAGCGATTGTTTCTGCACAAACCATGGGGTTGTCTGTGGCTGGCGTGGATATGTTACAATCCAAACGAGGACCTTTGGTGTTGGAAGTCAATGCTTCACCGGGATTGGAGGGCATTGAAAAAACCACCAAGATAAATGTCGCTGAAAAAATAATACAACATTTGCAGAAAATAGGATGAATTTGAATGATTTTATACCCGCACAATCAGGGCTTGAGAGCTACAAAACACCGACAAAAATCTTGCTCCTGGGCTTCTTTTAAGGTGATGGCATGAAAATAGCAGGCAAAACCATTCTCAAAGGACAAACCAAACAAGTCAAACTAGAAATCGCCAAATTAATTTCTGGTATTGAAATCGATGTACCAATCATTGTTTCTCGGGGCAAACAAGAAGGGCCAACCTTGCTCTTGATGGCTGGCTTGCACGGAGATGAAATCAACTCAGTGGATGTGGTTCGCTATGTTTTACAACATAAAATTAACAGGGTACAAAGAGGCACGGTTATTTGTGTGCCGATACTGAATATTTTTGGCTTTATTAACTTCTCTCGCGAAGTACCTGACGGCAAAGATGTCAATCGTTCATTCCCTGGTCACTCCAAAGGCTCACTTGCCAGTCAAATCGCTTACCAATTTACCAAAAAAATCTTGCCCCATTGCGATTACATCATAGATTTTCACACCGGTGGCAAGAGCCGTTTCAATATTCCACAAACGCGCGCCATGTTAAGCAATGACAAATGCCTAGAATTGGCACAAGCCTTTAATGCGCCGTTTAATTTACATGCCAATTTAATCACCAAATCTTTGCGAAAAATCGCCATGGGCTTGGACAAAACCATAATTGTGTACGAAGGGGGAGAGGCGTTACGGTTTGATGAAAGAGCCAGAGATATTGCCCTCTCAGGCATTAAAAAAGTATTAACTTATCTTGATATGCAACGCTATGATGAGCCCATTATTAAAAGCCAAATCTATCATCAGAGAAAATGGCTCAGAGCGCCCACGTCCGGTTTTTTTCATCCGAAAGTCTCTGTGGGCGATGCGGTTCAAACAGGGCAGGTTGTTGGTTCTGTTACCGGGCCTATGGGCGATTACCACGGCGATTGTGTTTCTAGCAAAGATGCTTTTGTTGTTAGTTTAAATAACAACCCAATGGTTAATCGTGGCGACGCCATTATTCAACTTGCTTTTGGTGATGTGTAAGTTTTAACAACGAAAGGGCCAACAGGCAGATTGAAAAAACTTCGACGCAATAGACCTATAATTTTGAATATTAGCTGAAACTAATATATAGTATATGGCAGAGAAAGATTAACCCACTGCGAAAAACTTGGAAGGTCTCAAAAGTTCCCTTACCTTCGTTAAAATCACTTTGGGAATAAAGAATCTTTCTCTCACCCAAACTTTTCATTGTTGCGAC
Organism: uncultured Alcanivoracaceae bacterium; assembly: GCA_964564165.1. Classification (GTDB taxonomy): domain Bacteria; phylum Pseudomonadota; class Gammaproteobacteria; order Xanthomonadales; family Marinicellaceae; genus NORP309. The sequence continues at coordinate 23,077 of CAZLZZ010000001.1, forward strand.
TGTTTTATCGGTCGAGCAAGAAATACTATTAATTGAATTTGTTGAGGATTGTTTTATGAAATTACGAAATATGATATTTATGTTTGCAGGTTTGTTTATTTTGGCCAGCCTAGCATTGTCACATTTTTATGGGCAAGCAGATTTGTCTAAACCCACATTTTTATGGTTTACCGCTTTTGTTGGGTTTAATTTGTTCCAAACCAGTTTCACAGGATTCTGTCCTTTGGCTAAAATATTAAAGGCTTTGGGCGTTAAAGAATAATTTTGACTGTCACAGTCTGTTAAGCCGACTCTAACCCCAATTAAAATTAGTATCTAAAAATGAAATTTTATAAAGCAGAAAACTATCAAGAACAATGCCTGAAATTGTTTAATCAATACAACCAGATGAAATTATCATGCACAGGTATGACGCAAGATAAATACAGGAACGTCAAGTCTGAATTTATTGAGAACTTGTCTTGATAAGATGAATACTAATTTATCAAGTTTTATCGGCTTTTGCCAAAGCGTTTATCTATCCAGTTAAACATGGCGCTCATGCCCAGCGCGTCACCGCCCTTAGGATGACCAACTCGCCCATTTGACCATCCAAAAGTATCAATGTGTACCCAAGGAATGTCTTTTCCAACAAACTCTTCTAAAAACAAAGCGGCAGTAATACAGCCACCCATCGGCACTGATCCCGTGTTACTTAAATCCGCAATCTCTGGTACAATCTGGCTTTTGTAGGGCTGATACAAAGGCATCGGCCACAAGGGGTCAAACACCTCATTGGAACAGGCCATAATTTCTAGGTTAAAATCTTCTTCGTTACTAAATACCGGCGGCAAATCCGCACCAAGTGCGACCCTTGCAGCACCCGTCAAAGTAGCAAAATCCACAATTAATTCGGGGTTAAACTCACTGGCGTATGCCAGAGCATCAGACAAAATCACTCGCCCTTCTGCATCGGTATGTCCAATTTCAACCGTTAATCCTTTGCGGGTTGTTACAATATCGCCTTGACGGTGTGCGTTGCCAGCGACAGCATTTTCAACAGCTGGAATAATTACTTTTAAACACACTGGCAAGTTTAAACGCATAATCATCTGTGCTAAACCCAATACATGTGCTGCACCACCCATGTCTTTTTTCATATTGCGCATGCCCCCGGCAGGCTTCATGTTGTTACCGCCAGTATCGAAGCACACACCCTTGCCAACCAAGCATACCAGTGGGTTGCTGGCTTTTCCCCAGTCCATGACAATCACTCGGGGTTCTTTAAACGAAGCTCGCCCAACCAAATGAACCGCTGGGAAGTTTTGTTTTAGCAGTTCTTCTCCGACAATTTCGTGATAAACCGCACCGTGGTTTTCTGCCAAGCTGGCCATTTCTATCGCCAATTCTATAGGGCCCATGTCATCGGCGGGTGTATTGATTAAATCCCTGACCAATTGTGTTGCCTTGACCAGTTCATAAGCGTGCTTGTATTTAGTGGTCAGATTTTTAACGGTTAAATAGGCCTGTTGGGTCTTTGCTTGTTTGTATCTGTCAAAATGATAAGAACCAAAACCCCAGCCCGTTATACAAGCAGAAACCAAGGCTTCATTTTCAGTGTCACAATAATAATTACCAGCGGGAAGTTGCTTTGGCAACAAGCTAAAATCATGGAAATCTATTTGCTTTGAGATGAGACAATATACTTTTTCTAAGTGTCTATTGTTATCTAAAACACAAAGATGAGCGCCTGTTTTTTTACCAAATGCAAACAGGTCTACTAAGTTTTTAATAGATAATTCTTGTTTTTTCAACCATGAGTCAAAATCATCGATAAAAAGTGGTACAATAGCTGTAGATTTGGCAGTGCTTTGTTCTAATATTTTGAATGACATATAAAAATAATCTAGTGTTAAAAAAGTATTATACCCTAATCCAGCTATAGAAACGCGAATTAGAGTGCAGGCTATTGGTATACATAGTGAATCTGAAAAATGCCGAGTCACCTTTTTGGTGATGTGGCATTTTTCAGGTTTGCTATGTATGCCAAGGGATTAGGGTTATACAGTCATTTGAACTATTTTGGAACTTTTGTTGTCAAATCTGTCATTCAGGTTTTAGAATATCAACAATTGTCTTTAAAATTTGAACAAACAACTATAGAAAACAAATTATGAAAACAATATTATTTGCAAGTTATCTTTTGATAAATACCCTGCTCGGCACTCTGATTACTACTGCCCATGCCAATCCAAACTTTGTCATTTCAACCCAAATGCGAATGGACAGAGACGGCAATTTAATCGAGCCAGACAGGTTGTTTATGGGAGAAGCTATTCGCGCTTACAATAATGGCGCCAACCAATCGGCTTTTAGTTATTTTAAAAAAGCCGCAGCATTGGGCAATGCTCTTTCTCAACGCTACATTGGACTAATGTACATTAATGCTTTGGGTGTCGAAAAAGACATGATCAAAGGTTATGCCTGGTTGAAATTGGCAGCACTTGATGGCACCTCAAGAAACAAGGATTTAAAACAACAGGTATTTAACCTTTTAACTCAAGAACAAATCTCTCAAAGCGAAGTTGCTTACAAACAAGTTAAACAGGATTATGGTTCGATAGCAGCTCTTACCCGCAGAGATAGGTGGGTTAGAAAACAAAAAATGAAAATGACAGGGTCAAGAGCAGGTAGCCTAGTTTTCGCACCGATAAGTTATGATTCACCGCGTGGCAATGGGTTTTATAACCAAGTAAGATCCTATGTTGAAGACTATAATTTTGGCTACATTACCAGCGGGGAAATAGTTCCGATTGAAAGCCCTGAAGATGAAAAACCAGAAGAAGAAGGAAAATAAACATGAAACAATTAACATTAACCGCAGTTTTATTATTCATATCTTTTACTGTCTTTGCTATGCCCAATGCAGTACTGTCTCTTGACCCTCATTATGATAAACAACATAATTTGGTAACGCCGGACAAAATATTGTTAGCAAAAGCCATCAAAGCCTATCAAGACGGTTATAACAAATCAGCATTCACCAAGTTTCACCAGGCAGCAGCTTTTGGAAACTCAATAGCACAAAAACACATTGGATTGATGTATCTTAAAGCATTGGGCACTAACCGGGATTGGTCAAAAGGCTATGCCTGGATAAAATTGGCAGCCTTAGATGGAACCAATGAAAACCTGAGTTTAATGCGTAGCATTTATGCCATGTTAACGCCGCTTGAAATTAAACAAGCAAAAATCGAATATCAAAAAATCAGCGAAGACTACGATATTTCTGCCACCCTAAAAAGGCGAGACAGATGGGTAAAAAAACAAAAACGCAAAGCAACAGGCACAAGAACGGGCTCTCAAACCACCAACATACAATCGCAAGCTATCAATGGTGTCACCCTAGATTCAGACAGAACTTCCAAAATAAACGCCATGGATGCCTTTGTTAACAATTACCAGTTTGGAGTAGTTGAAGCGGGTGAAATTAAACCCAAAGGCGATTAACTTACTTTTTACCCAAGCCCTGATATAGAAAATACGGTGCTAACACAAAGTCGGGTCACTTTTGTTCTGTTTGACATAGCCACCCGTTTTTGCTGTTTTCCTCTGCCTAAGAAGTCCCTACAAAAACAGCAGTTCTTTAATGGTGTTGATAGTATCTTTGTTCGTTGATTTGCATAATTTATCCTTTATGAAATATTGCTTTACTCATTTGAGATAATTCTCTCTTGCTTGTTAGCTTAATTCTATTATTAATTTATGTTTCATTGGTTCACTTATTAGTTCATTCATTATTTCATCCATTCGTCTTGGATATAAACTTGGACGTTACGAAGTTCACACATTCTGATGGTGTGACCTGTACCTCCAGCTGTTGGATTAGTCGTGCCTGTAAAGAAATAGCCTATATCAGCAGGCTCAAACCTTATTCTAGGGCAACCGATAATTTTCAATGCATCTCGCAAGAGATACATAGCCTTGATGGTGACCCTTGTTTTCTTGAGGTCTTTTAAATAGAGCTTAAATAATAATTGGTAACTTGGAGTGGCTTGTGCGCCTAATTCTGCCAATTGTTGCAATTCATCATGACTTAAATCTTCCAACGACACGGCTCTTCACCGCTTTGGTGAGTATAAAAACAATTGATGTTTTTGTAACACCTTGAAAGCTATGATTAAATCACAAGAGCCATACATTTTACAAATTACTCCCTTAACATCTGGCTCAGAGCAGGTGAATGATTAAAAATACTCACCTAAGCGGTGAAGAGCCATTGCAAATCTAAATTGTCCATATAATACAATGGGTTAATGAGTGTTTTTTAACTACCCTAACGAGCATGAAACATTTGTTTGAAATATTAATAGTGTGAAACAGGATTATAGTGCATAGTCATAAATTTGAATCTAAGTGAATTAACGCCATTAGCTTTTTGAAGTAGGGCTGAGGTCAAAAAGATAAAACTCTTAAAAATGTAAAGTTCACTTTTGTCACATATTTGTCACAGGGCCAAAATTGGCCGTTTATTAATAAAAGGCGATGGTAGTTTTTTGGAGATTTGAATTGTTTATTTTTAAAAAATTGGCGCGCCCGACGGGATTTGAACCCATGACCTTCGGCTTCGGAGGCCGATACTCTATCCAGCTGAGCTACGGGCGCGTTTGAGTGATGTATTTTACTTTACTTTGAAATTTATCTTTGCTTTTTGTGACTTTTTTTTTAAAATATTATTAAACCATAGATAGCAAGGAAGATTAATGCGGTATCATTAAAAATACTGAAGGTAGTTATGCTGATATGTATGTCACAGAGTAAAATTTCAACAATGGAAAATTTATCACTTAAAAGTTTAAAATTTAGAATCGACTTAAAATCCACAATAATTTTAATCTTTGTATTCATATCGTTCTTATCGGCATGTCAAAATCGCCAACAACAATTATTCAAAAAACAGTATTTTATTTTCGGTACTATAATCGACGTTATGGTCTGGCATCATGACAAAGAAACAGTCAATCAGGCGCTGCTTGAAGTCGAAACAGAATTAAATGGCATGCATTCGCAGTGGCACGCATGGAAAGCAGGACGTTTACATGAAATCAATACAGCGTTGCGCTTAGGAAAGAGCTTTGATTTAACCGACGAGGAAACTGACTTTATTCTTGAGACGAAAAAACTGTCTATACAATCACTGGGGCATTTTAATCCAGCTATTGGCGAGTTAATTAATCTTTGGGGTTTTCATACCGATGATTATCCTATTACCGACCTGCCCCCTAATGAAAATCATATTGAAAATTATTTGCAAAACCTTCCCACGATGACTGATATAAGCCTTGTCAATAATCGCATCAGCAGTATAAACCAACGAATTTGGCTGGACTATGGCGGAGTTGCAAAAGGTTACGCGATTGATAAGGCTATTGGTATACTAAAAAAACACGGCATAATCAATGCAATTGTCAATGCTGGAGGCGACTTACGCAGTATCGGTTCAAAAGGTGGCAAAAACTGGAAAGTGGCGATTCGCAAACCTAACTCGCAAGATATTCTGGCAGTCATTACCTCTCAAGGAGACGAGTCCATTTTTACCTCTGGAAACTACCAGCGCTACAAACAATTCAACGGCAAAAGATATGCACATATTATCAACCCCAAAACAGGCCACAGTGTTGAGGAAATTGTATCAGCAACCGTTATAACCAACAACGGCACAAAAGCCGATGCAGCTGCTACCGCCTTGATAGTTGCAGGCACAAAAGATTGGGAAAAATTGATTAAATCTATGAATTTGGATCAAGTATTAATGATAAAAGCCGATGGAACGTGTGTAGCAACGGTAAAAATTATGCAGCGATTAGAACAAAGTGATTTAAGTTGTTTACTTTTAGAATTGTAAAATTAGTCGATATCAGGTGCAATATTTTATCCTAATAGCTGGTTAGAGAATAAACAAACCATAGAATATAATAAGGTAACTGATTTGTAGTGAATCAATTTTCTCGGAGACATTTCTGGTCACTTTTTATCATATAGAGCCATTCTTTTTTTATAAATTTTATGGTACTATTCAGTCAATACAATCAGGGGAAATATAAAATGAAAATATTAAACGTGCAATATTTATTAATTTCGGCATCTATTATTCTTATTCTTGGCTTTATGAGTACTGTACAAGCTGAAGAAAAAGCCGAAGAAGGACATGTTTGGAAAATTGATGATGGTGTATACAGATATGGTAATCCAAAATTTGGTTACTTTTCAATGTTTGTAGTAACTGACGAAGGTGTGGTAGTCATAGACCCTATGAATACAGGGCATTCAAAAGGCATGTTAAAAGCCATCAATAATCTAACAGATCAACCAGTTAGATATCTTGTTCATACTCATAACCACTGGGATCACTCAAAGGGTGGCATGGTGTTTCGTGAACAAGGTGCTAAAATTATCGCGCATATGGAAGCAATAGAGTGGATGAGTGATAATCCACACCCTGAACTTGTACTACCTGATGAAACCTGGACAGGGATGCAAAAAGAAATCATTCTAGGAGGTAGGGTGATTGAATTACATTATTTGGGGATGAACCATGGACAGGGCATGACCGCAATTCTTCTGCCAAAAGAAAAAATTGCTTACATTGCAGATATTGTAACACCGAACCGAATGCTTTTTTCAATAGCGGATTTTAATTTTAAGGAGTGGGCTAGGAGCTTGTCCGAGAATAGAAAATCTATTACAGAAAATCTGAATTTGTGCCATTTTCAGCTGTTTTTCGTCACATAGCGGAGCTATTCTCCTCAAAAAAGCTAAAAATCGCACTAAACCCAGCTTTCCTTCATGACGATTCCTATTCTCGGACAAGCTCCTAGAACACTTAAACATCTTGAAGCCATGGATTTTAAACAAGCCATATATTCACATACTCATGCAAAAGAGCCTGTTGGTTCTAAAAAGGATGTCACCCTAACACTCGAATTCATCAATGATTTGCAAGCAGGCATAATTGCTGAATTCAAAAAAGGGACTTCATTCTATCAAATGTCAACTACACTGAAACTGCCCAAATATGAACATTGGGATTTTTTCAATGAATGGTTACCAATCAATGTTTGGAAAATGATGTTTCATATGGAAATGGGACCCTTTCCTTGGAAACCTGAACAGTAAAAATTTAGTCCGGAAATTTCATATAAAAAGAGCGCACCTATGACTAGAAAAAGAAAAGATCAAATTTGTGCCTTACTTAAAGGCATAGAAACAGGAGATACAACAGCGGTAGCTGTAGTCAATGAGGCTAAATACATACAACACAACCCTTTGACTTTGGAAGGTAGCGAGGGTCTTGCGGAATTGTTTGATGGATTATCGAAAACCTCTCCTAGTGTGAATATTGTCCGTGTTTTCTCAGATAGAAATTATATATTTGCTCATACTGAATACAACTTTACATGTTCGAGTATTGGATTTGAAATTTTCCGTTTTGAAGATGGATTCGCCGTTGAACACTGGGACAATATCCAGCAGAGATTTGGCCCTAATCCTTCTGGTCATTCTATGGTAGATGGGCCGACGGAGCCAATAGATTTAGGTAAGACCGAAGCCAACAGAGAGACTGTGCTTCAATTTATCAATAGTGTGCTTATCGAAGGTAAGCTGGTCAATATAGAAGATTTCATCGATGCAAAATGCTTCACTGAGCATAATCCACGCAATTTTGACGGCCTGTCGGCTTTACGCTCAACTTTAACTGGTGCCACCAGCCCTGCTATTCAATATAAAAAAGTACACAGTATTTTTGCAGAAGGGTGTTTTGTTCTAAGTGTCTGTGAGGGTTATTATGATGGAGCCCATTCATCGTTTTATGATTTGTTTCGGGTTCAAGATAACAAAATTGTGGAGCACTGGGATACCGTAGACGCTATTCCTCCTCGCAGTGAATGGCAAAACCAAAATGGTAAATTTGGATTCCCCGATATCATTGACATAGAAAATTAGCACGTAAGTTTGGCTGAACAACGCGTAGCCCAACAACAGACTTTGCATACAGGTCACCTATTATTTGCTATTTTAAATATTTTTCCATACGAATATCCGCCCACATTTTACCCTGCCAAAGCGTGAACTCTTTGGTGCTTCCGATTTCTTGATAGCCTCCATTTTTGTACAATGCGAGAGCGGGAGTGTTGAATGCAAACACCCCTAATTCGATCCGGTTAAGGCCTTGCAACTTGATCTGTTTTTCAAGATAAACAAGCGCTTTCGAGCCCACGCCTTTTTCGCGTGCTAAAGCTTCGCCAATCATCATTCCTATCCAAGCTGTTGCGGGCTCTTTTTTATGTAAAAACCCGAAATCTGTTTGAAAATTCATTGCACCGACAAGTTGTCCATCCAATTAGATTAAATATATAAAACAGTGTTTGATGCGTTCTGTGAGCATAGCCACGGTAACAGGTTTTTGTGCTGCAAGTTCAACTTTGTTGCGATTTGGACGAATCAGAGGAATAAGCTTAGTGTCATTCTCCCATTTGTTAAAAGCATTGGCAATTTCAGGTGTAGGTGTGATGAGTTGTACAAACTTTGTTTTCATGAGGGTAAATTGTTGATGCATGTATTCAATGTAAAAACTATGACAAATAAATACAAAAATGATTCCTTATGAGTGGGTATTATTTTTTTAGAAAACCAAGCTAACAAATTGTCAATCCGCACATTTCGTAAAATCGAAAAAAATAGCGGTATCTATAATCAATAGCAGTTATTGATTGTTAGATTTTTTCTACAAACCTGACTTGTTGTCACCAGAGGTTTTCAAAAACCCTGTCTTCTTCCTGGCCCTTGGGTGAGCCTTATCATAAACTTTTGCCAAGTGTTGGAAATTTAGATGGGTATAAATTTGCGTACTTGAAATATCAACGTGCCCTAGCATTTCTTGAACGGCACGAAGATTGCCACTGGATTCTAGAACATGGGAAGCAAAAGAATGGCGCAATAAATGTGGATAGACCCGCTCCCATAAGCCCATGCGTTGTGCCCAATATTTTATTCGGGCTTGTATACTGCGTTGTTTAAACTGCCCGCCTCTTTTTGAAATGAAAACATAACCTGATTCACTAATATCCCACAATTTACCAATAGGCCTCCAATGTTCAAGCGCAATCAAGGCGTGTTTGCCGACGGGAATTAGGCGTTGTTTATTGCCTTTGCCCGTTACGGTCACTAGAGCTTGTTCAAAATCAAGATTCAACCAATAAAGGTTAGACAGTTCGCTCAACCTCAAACCCGAAGAATAAAACAATTCTATAATGGCTTTATCACGAGCGGCAATTTCTGACTCAATAGGGATATTTAACAACCTGTTTACGGTATCAACATCCAATACTTCAGGCAGCTTACTGCCCATTTTTGGTGTGCTAACCAGCTCTACGGGGTTGCTAACTATGCCTTTGTTGTGCAAAATATAAGCAAAGAGGCTATTCAGGGAAGAACGGTATCTAGCCAGGGATTTGGGGCTGATGTTTTGGCTGAATTGATCAACAAAAAATTGACCAATAATTGTATCGGTAATAGATTCAACATGGGTGGTACTGTGATGTTGTTTAAGAAACGCAATAAAATCATTAATATCACGCCGATAGGCCTTTAATGTAAGGACAGCAAGATTTCGTTGAACTTGACAGTGTTCTAGATATTTTTGTTTCCAATCATTGAGGTTCATGGTTACGCAAGGTTTTTAGTTTTGAGCGGATATTTCTTTGATTGAAGAAAAAGTGTTTTTAAGTTTGCGATCAAGGATTTGCGAAAGTCTCGCCAATAAATCGGTCGACATCCCTGGGTTAAATTTGTTTTCATCAAAACTAGAAAATACCAACAAGCCTTTTTGTGCGCGAGAACCAATAGGCAGGATAACAGTCGAGCCAATTTTTTCTGCTCTTTGGCCAAAGATAAATTCAAGTTTGTCTTTTTGTAGACGACCACAAATTGGTGCATTGTTTTTAATAAAATCAGCAAAAATACGGGTAAATTCTTCTTGGTCTTCTACACACAACACAGAAGCCGTTGGTTTTAAATTCTCATAGGTTGGAAGCACAATTTTAAACAAATCCGAGTCAAAGGACTGTTTTACAAATCGGGTAAAGTGTTTGGTGACATTGGCAACATGAGAAATTTGGCTCAGTTGTAGGGTCAGCTCAAATACTAAGGACATGGTTTTTTCATTCTCTTCTGCGTAACCAATCAATTTAGATAAGCGTGATTTCAACTGGTTGTTTCTTTCTTTTAGTACATTGACTTGGTGATTGACCAGACTTGCAACTTTACCATTTTTGTTGCTGACTTTTAAGGCTTCAAGTTGTTCGGGGTGGCGAACAAAAAAGTCAGTATTAGAGGACAAATAGTTAATGACATCATTGTCTGTAATGGTTTTATGGGTCATAATTTAATTTCTCCAGTAAATACATGGGTTGCAGAGCCTGTTAGCAACAGATTGTTTGTCGATGGTTGATATTCTACCACCAGATCTCCACCTGGAAGCATAACTTTCACCCTATTGTTGAGTTTTCCAATGAATTGTAAAGCTGCCACACTGGCACAAGCGCCACTACCACAGGCCAAAGTTTCTCCCGTTCCTCTTTCAAACACTCTGATTTTAATGGTGTCTTTGGCAAGGATTTCAACCACCTCAAAATTAATGCCACTGACATAATTCTTGGCGAGTTGTTGATTTAGCGCAGATAACTGACAATTGTCAACATCATCGACAACATTAACCAAGTGAGGGTTGCCAAAGTCCACTTGAAAACAGATTTGATCATCAATCACAATCCCTTGAATGGACGAAGTTTGACCCATATTTACCCGCACATCACCATTTTCTAAAATTTCAGAATACATCAGCCCAGCCAATCCAGAGAGGCAAAATTGGCTTTTAGTGGGTTCTAGTTGGTGCAAATATTTGCTGATACAGCGTTGTCCATTTCCGCATTGTTCTGCTTGTGAGCCATCGGGGTTATAAAACCGATAAGCGGCATCGCAACCCTCTTCTTTAGAGTGATCAACAACCAACAACTGATCAAAGCCAATTCCCCTGTGTCGATCGCTTAAGGATTTAACCAAAGCAAGTGTGATTTCAGTGTTTTGTTTTCTATTGTCGATTAAAACAAAATCATTGCCTAAGCCGTGCATTTTCTCAAAAACAAAGGGTTTATTCATTCGGAAGTTTGTTCAACGTCTGTAGGCTTTGGTTCTTTATCGGGTAGGTACAAATCCCCTTTGTTGCCGCATGCAGAGATTGACAAATATACAGCCAAAAAAATAATAACACGTAAGATAGAAGTCTTCATTGATAGAAATTCATTGTGAATATTGGAAAATAACACCAATTCAGACTAAAATCAACCCGAATAAATATTAAAGACGCAGAATCAATGAGTTTAGAAAAAATAATTTCAGAAACAGGCGATAATCCAAAAATCGCAATCATTTGGATGCACGGGCTTGGTGCAGACGGCAATGACTTTGCACCCGTGGTTCCGCAATTCCATATTCCAGAATTGCCGATTAAATTTATCTTCCCTCATGCACCAAAAATACCAGTAACCATCAATGGCGGAATGGTGATGCCTGCATGGTACGACATTTTGTCCATGGACATAGATTCTCGTGCTGATGTGCAAGGTGTTTTGATATCAGAAAAACGGGTTCTTGAACTCATAGAAGAACAAGTTGCAGAGGGGTTCAAATACGAACAAATTGTTTTGGCTGGGTTTTCTCAAGGAGGAGCCATGAGCCTACACGTGAGCACTCGATTGAATAAAAAAATAGCGGGAATTATTGCTTTATCCAGTTACTTACCTGTTGCACGACTGTTACATGACGACAAAAACACCAGTAATTTAAGCACGCCAATTTTTATGGGACACGGCACACAAGACCCGGTGGTTCCTTATTCCCTTGGTCAAGCAAGTCGCGATAAATTGATACAAGCAGGCTATAAAATTGCATGGCACGATTATCCCATGCAACACGGGGTTTGTATGGATGAGTTAATGGACATAAAACAATGGCTAATCACGAACATAAAAGTCTAAACCTGCTATACCAGCTATACCAATTTTTATTGGAAAACCCAATTCAATACTTAAGTGACTTGGAGGCAAGCCTTGGTGTACCAAAGCAAGATTTGGTTTCGCATTTTAAAACATTAGAATCAATGGGTTTAGATTTTTTTTATAGCAATGAAAAAGTTGAATTGAACCATTCAATCGATGCCATTAATCTTAAATTTTTACAAGAAGAATTAATTTTAAAAAATATTGAAAAACCCATTCATTATAGCTTCACAACAACCTCAACCAACCAATTGGCAAGCAACAACAAAATTCCATCAATCTACATCACCGACTCACAAAGCAAAGGCAAAGGGCGACAAAACAAAACATGGGTCACGCCACTGGGACAGTCCGTCGCCATAAGTATAAGCCATGCTTTTAACTGTGGTTTAAGCGAAATATCGGGTTTAAACATTGCCATTGGTGTGGCAATAATAAACACCATTGAACAATTCGAAGACAAAGGAGGCAAAGGAGTAAAAAAAATAGGTTTAAAGTGGCCCAATGATGTCATTGGAGAAAAGGGCAAAATAGCAGGGATATTAATAGAGGCTTCAGGCAACAATAAGTCCTGTTTTGTGGTGATTGGCATCGGCTTAAACTGGAATGTTCGACAATCCATTTTAGACAAAGTAGATAGAAAATGCATGAACCTAGGGCTCAAAGGCGTTTCTCGGACTCAGTTCTTAGCGGCATTAATTATCAATGTAGACCTATTAATCCAAGAATTTATACAACACAAACTAAAAAATATTGTACCCATCTGGAAAAAATACGATTGTTACAAGGGCAAAACCATTAATGTCATCCAAGATAAAACCGTCAAATCAGCCAAATACAACGGTATCAATTCTCAAGGATATTTGTCTGTAGAAATGCAAGGAAGGACAAAACTGTTGGCCAGTGGTGAAGTGACCCCCTATGTGACGATAAGAAAGGTCGAAGACAAAAGCTAAAGGTTGACTAATCCTAAAAATAGTTTAACATTCAAATTACTTTCAGGTTCAATTGTAATTTACTCAATGTTGTTTATAAGATTCCTTTTCCTTGTTGCTCTGCTATCCAATATCGCGCTGTATATTTATGCACGCCAGAATATGCCCAAGCAAGAGAAGTTTGTTGCCGTTGACCCAGGTGTGAAAAAGCTGGTGTTGTTGAGTGAACAAGACGTTGAAAACACCATTTGGGAAGGTCAAGAAACGCAAATGGACAATCAAAACAACCAAGACAAACAACAGGCCTTTAATCAGGAATGTTATACAGTCGGTGTCTTTAATGCCAAATCAGAGATTCAGCCCATTCTTGACGCGCTAAAAAACAGCGTATTAAAGATAAGAACCCGAAAAGTTATTTCAACTCAAGAGGTGGGTTATTGGGTGTATATCCCCGCATTAACATCAAGACAAGAAGCCTTAAGCATTGGTAGAAAATTATCTGAAAATGCTATTGAAGATTACTATGTGGTTACGGTTGGAGAAAATGAAAACACCATTTCATTAGGTCTATACAGAGACAGCATCAATGCCGATGCCCGCTTGCAAGAACTCATTAGTCGAGGGTTCAATGCAGAAAAACAAATCAAAGTAGAACAATGGCCAGAATTTTGGTTAGATTATGCCATTGCCTCAGATCAAATAGAGAACCTGACAGATATTACCGAAATCAACCCCGATATTGCAGCAAATCAAGTGGAATGTAACTGGTAGACCCCTTGCTACAGACTTTGTGGCATCCTAACCTAAATATTTCATACAATCGGCACAAAACAGGTGTTTTTTCATAAATTCCATTCTTGTATGAAATATTCAGGCTAAAGCCCAAATTTTGTATAAAAAATAAAAAACCTATTGAAATTGATAATTGTTTTCACTATACTGCACAACCTCAAATGCCGGCATAGCTCAGATGGTAGAGCAACTGACTTGTAATCAGTAGGTCCGCAGTTCGACTCCGCGTGCCGGCACCATTTTTTTGATTTTTATTACCTTATTAACCACCCATCTCAATGCCTGAAAAAATATTCACTTACCATTTTTCATATCTTTTTAGTCTTTTCTGAAAATGATGCATACTTAAAGTCGAGCCCTTCGGGGAGTTCAAGGCTTTCCAATCTCATCAGTTAATGATTTTGTTAGAGAATAACTATGACTGCAACCATTAACTTTGACCTTGAAAAGCCTTGAATTCCTGAGAATATCAAATAAACCATAGATTCCTTTCAAGCTTGTGAAACATTATCATTAAACATGGTACAAACTAAGTCGATAATTGAACCACCTTCACCAATCCCAAAATCATACCAAGAGTTTAGAATTTTATTCACCTTAAAAGACGGGGTATTATCCTCATGTAAAGGGCTTTTATACCATAAGTCATCACCAGTTGATTTAACAGGTTTATGGTTAAGCTTATTTAAAAAATGCTCAATTGGGATTTGTTTGGCTTGCTTTGAGTTCATGATTTAACGAGTTAGCAGGTTGTCTCTATTCTAAATAATATTGAGATAATTACAATTTTTTCTTTTTCTCAGCAAGATTTCAAAAGTCATTGTTTGACTTTTCCAAAATTTCCTTAAAATATGATCAACACTTGTTATAATCAACTCATGACAATTAATAAACCACAAATAAACCAAGACCTAAATAAAAGCCAACTCCAAGAGCTGGGGCTTTTGCGTGAGCGTTTTAATTTATCATTAATTGAAATTATGGAAAAAACAAATAAGAATCATGGAAAATTAGATTTATCAAAAGTATGGGAAGATACTGAAAACTTAACTGAATTAATTGATCAGCTAACTGACCTGAAAAAATGTCTTGATAGTTTTAGACCACTCAATTCAAGTGCTCTGCAAAGTTTAAATCAAAGCCTTGATATTGAATATACCTATGAATCAAATACCATTGAAGGAAATTCATAAACTTTGGTTGAAACTGATTTGGTAATAAACAAGGGCTTAACTATTGGCGGAAAACCACTTGTTGACCATTTAGAAGCCATTAACCACCAAGAAGCTATCTACTATATACGTGATTTAGCGGATAACAATATTGAAATATCAGAGCGTGAAATTAAAAATATTCATGCCATAATCCTAAAAAGTATTCAAAACATGGAGGCGGGGGCTTATAGAAAATCGCAAGTTTATATCAATTTGCAAGATGGATCAAAACATGAGTTTCCACAACCATTTATGCTTGATAATTTGATGCAAGATTTCTTAAAGTTTTTCAATGACAATAAGGGTAACTTGCACCCTGTAGAAATGGCTACACAACTTCACCAAAAATTGGTAAACATTCATCCTTTCATTGATGGAAATGGTAGGACTTCAAGACTACTCATGAATTTATTGCTAATTCAAAATGGTTATCCAATAGCCATAATCAATTCAGAAATGGATAAAAGAAAACAATACTATCAATTACTATCAGATTTTCAGGCACAAGAAAAAGGCGACAGCAAACCATTTGCTTTATTTATTGCTCAAAGGGTTAAAGAATCTTTATTCAATCAGCTTAATTTCTTTTCAGGGGATATTAGTGAAGAAAGTAACGACAAAGGTTATTATTTTTTCAAGAAGGTTGAAACCCTGCTAAAAAACAACTAATAAATTCAAGTTGTTAAGTAATTCTTAATATCTCAAATCACACAATCATTGGCTTCCAATACAAAGCTAATGGTTTTTTCAATAGGTGCTAAAAAATAACAATACAATATTCTCACTCATTTCTGTGTTCAAATATTTCATACAAAAATTCACAACTGCCCCGTTAAAAAAACATAAAGATATTCTAAAATCTTGTAGCGTATAATTAAAATTGAATTGTTAAAACTCTAGACATGAAATAGAAGGAACGTAAAGTGGGTTTTACCCACCATGGTTAATCGTATAAGCCTATATTTACTAGAGTTCATACAGTGGTGGGTAACCCCACCTTACTTTGTAATTTGCACCCCAGTCCTTATAAACCCTATGGACTTTAAATTCTAAAGAACAGTTTCAAACATTATTTCCCAATATTGTTGGATGCATATTTATAACTTTCATCAAAATATTTTATTAAGCTGTCTAAATATTTTAAATTTAAACTGTTTCCAAAATGTTCTTCTTTGGCTTTTTCAACATTGTTCCTGTGGACAATTAAAGGCTCTTTGTCCTTTTCTAAAAAGGCAATAGTAGCGAGCACATAGTCATTCCACCGCAGAGCATTTTCATGATAGTCTTCGTTTTCTCTTAACACTGATTTACTCCATTTTATTGCCGCAATATAATCATTGTCATGTGCTCTTAACTGGGCAACATGCCACCGCAATGAACTTTGTTTGGCATTGTTAACTTCTATATATTTTTCAATTAAATCAGCTACTTGTTTATCACACTTTTCATTGGCCATGGCCATAGCTCGAAATCCTTTGCCTATCGTCTAATAATCGTCTGATCGAATTCTTTATAGGAAAGACCCATATCAGACTTTAAATGTTAATTATAAGGCTCTTGGCAGTTTTGTGCCTTTGCTGAAAAAACAATCACAAATAGTAAAATAATTTTCACAAGGTATCCTCTTTTAAATGTACGAATATAGGGCACTTATTTAGTGACTTGGTTCAGTTTGTTGTATTTGTTGAATAAATATTGACAACACAAACCACCATCTCTACACTTGTCGCGATGAAATCGACAAATGTAGAGATATGAAGTTATCAGAGTTTGAATTAGAGGTCATGAACCTATTGTGGCAACAAAATGAATCAACCGCGCCAGAGTTACATCGCGAAATTTTAGAAACAAAAGATGTCACTTACTCAACGGTAAAAACCATTGTTGATAGGCTTGAAAAAAAACAGGCAATAAAGCGCATTAACAATTTTGGTCGCACCATTGTCTATGCGCCAGCCATTAAACAAGAGTCACTACAAAAGCCCCTGATAAAGAAATTTATTGAGAAAGTGTGTGCGGGTAACCCGCGTTTATTGCTCAATCATTTGCTAGAAGATGAAAAATTATCCGATGATGATATTGCCTATTTACAATCACTCATAAACAAAAGGAAATAATGATGTATCAATATTTCACCCTTAATATTCTTATCAGTTTAATGGTTTTTGCTTATTTATATGCCTTAAAAACCGCACCTCATAAAATACGCTTTAGGTTTGTTATGCTGGGTTTATTGAGCTGGTTATTGCCTTATGATTTGATCAATAATTATTTTTCGCACAACAGTGTGGCTGTTTTTTCAACCGTAATTTCAGAATTTAACGGCTCTATTAAACATGCTATTGTTGCAAACATACAGACCGAAACATTTGTCACTCTTTTAAACTCAATAAAAGTGATGACTTTTATCGGCTTTATACTGTTTATTAAGGACTTGGTTTCCCTAAGAGCCAAAATAACACGCCTTAATAAACAGGCAACATTACATAAAACCATTGATGGCATTAACATTTGTAGCCTAAAAAATAACGATATATTTACTGTAGGAATATTTAATCCAAAAATTTATCTGGGGAAGAACACCTAAACTCACCCGGTATTGAAAGCATCATTCAGCATGAGCTTCAGCACATCAAACAGCATGATCAGTACTGGTTATTATTTATCACTTTTTTACAAAGAATATTGTGGTGGAACCCCGTTGTTCATTTGTTGGCTCACAAAGGACGTGATTTAATTGAATTGCGTTGTGACCAAGCATGCAATAAGCAAAGCAAAGACAACCAATATCAACAAGATTTGGCACAAATATTGCTTAGTCAAAACAATCAAGTTTCAAACCCTTTGGTTAGCCATTTCTTCGGAAAATCAAGCCTTAATGTTTTTAGAATTAAACAATTGTCAAAGGAGTACAATATGAATAAAACACACAAAGCTATCATTTTTTCAACCGCTATTATTCCCTTTGTACTTGCCATATTTGTTAGTACCTCATCGGTTTCATCTGAACAAAAAACCATAGATAAAAATGAAGAAGATATAGTTCTTGGCAAAGATGAGGTGGATTTAACAATGAAAGTAAGCTTGATTAGTTATACCAAAACAAATCAAAAGACTGGCGAAGTGATGGGATCCAACACACAATCTATTGAAACACGAATGATTAATAAAATAGGAGAGACAATTGTATTAAAAACAGTCGAACTTAATTTAGAGATTGAAGCAACCCCTATTAAAGTCAATGAAAACCAAGTACTTGTAAAAACCAAAATAACTTTCAAAATCAATGGCAAAGAAATCATCAAAGAACCATCGTTACTTTTAGAAAACAACAAAGAAGGCCAGATTATAATTGAGGACAAAGACTATAAGTTAGAAATCACACTGTTGCCCGTTTTTTAGAGGGTGCAAATTAAACTGTTCATCAATTCAATCATTTCAGCACTCCGGGAACCGCGGCTTTAGTCGCGCCAAACACAATAAAATGGTAGGGCTAAAGCCCCGGTTCCGTAGGAGCTATACACGACTATTAGACGACAAGCTTCTAGAGAAATCATGGTCCTTGATGATAAAACAGATAATTACAAATTTGAAATTGAAGTATTGCCTAGATTTTAAGCTGAAGAATACTCCATAATTCGGTTGGTGTATAAATAGGAAGTTTGGTTTTTTTATAATCTTTGGTGTTTCTAGTGACCACACAATTTACTCCAACGCACGTACCAGAAAAGTATTGAACCGCATCTTCAAAATCTTTAAAATTTGAATTTAGTGCAAACTCCAAAACAGTTTTATTTACCTGGGATACCTGGAATATGCCTAATAATTTTTTCAGGGCAAGCTTGGAAGTTTTTCTATCGCGTATTTTTGTTACCAAATAATCTATTGTTGTTAAAGTTGTTGCACATAAGAAACCTTCAATTTTCTTTGTCTCTACAATATTGACCAAAGAAGCAGACAATTGAACAAATTCTTCTCGATTTAACAAAACATCTAATATGACATTAATGTCAAAGAGAACCTTCATAAATATTTATCTTCTAAATGCTTTTTATAATCGTTCTTTGAGAATTTATCTACATCAATTATTCCGATTAAGGACTGGGTAACTGGTGATAGGTTTTCATTGCCTTCATTCATTGTAAACTGCTTAAAATAATCAGCAACAACCTTGGACAAGGATTTTCCTTGGGCTTTAGCATGGGCTTTGGCAACCGCAATTAATTGACTTTCTAGTCTTAATGTTAATTTTGTTTGCATAGTTAAATACGTATATAAACAATTATATTATACGTCAATCACAAGGAGAATCAAACTTATTTAATACTATAGCTGAAAAATTTTCTTCACAAAAGGAATCTGCGAAGTAAATACCGCAAAAACAAATCCAACAATCACACCAATGGTATTGACATGGAAGTCTTCTATATCGCCCATGCGGTGCTCGGTCATTGATTGCAGAATTTCCATTGCTCCGCCCAAAATAATAAAACCAATGGCATAGAAGTTTCGAACCCACGGTTTTGGATATAACCATGCAAACCAAACCATTAAGGTAAAATATGCAATAAAGTGCCCGATTTTGTCACCACTTTTGACATTTGGCACGGCGGTATTGATATTGATTAATGACAAAAATATAACGGCTGTGACCAACAGCCAACCAATTGTGACGAGTACTTTTCTATTCATAAATATAATTCTCTCATCCATATGGATGAATTGTAAAAAACCAACGGAACCGGGACTTTAGTCCCGCCAAACTCAATACAATAACAGGACTAAACAGGCTGTGAAAATCGCGATTCCGTTGGTTTAATAACGGAAACGCTGCTTTAGCTCCGCTTTTTAAACTGTATAAAAAACCAAGCGCACGTTTATATATGAAACTATTGTTCTGGAATAATTGTGTTTTTGTGGGATTTATAGTTGCAGGACTAAAGTCCCGATTCCGGAGTTCTTTCATATTAAGTGCAGTTGATTTGAGAAAGAAAAGCCTTGCAACTCTTCACCGAAGTTTTTAGTCATGGCAATGACTTTAAATTTTTCACCCATTTCATTGGGCATCACTAGTTTTTTCATTTGTGTTGTGTTCTTGTAATAATGGGTATAATTACTTTCGCTGTCTCCGAGCATTTTTTCAATGCCTAACGACATTAAAAAATGTGCCTGTGTGGTATAACCATCTATATCCAAACCGCACTGGTCTCCTGCTTCTACCACTGCGGTAAAGTCTACAAAAGCAGTCATGTCTTGAATGCCTACGTTTGCAAAATAATCAAAATTGGCTTGATGATGCATAAAACAAACCAGCGTACCTTGGTTGCGTTGTGGATGATAATAGGCATTGCGTTCGTATCCATAATCGACAAACAAAACCACGCCTTGTTGGAGGCTTTGGGTGATGGTTTTTAACCAAGCCGATAAACTGGGAGCAAATTCTGAAACATAGCCGTTAGTTAGGTTTAATTCTTTGGCTTGAATTTGTGCTTTTAAACTTTCTGGCATGGCTTGCCAGTTTTGTTTAAAACTATCTTCCCCATCTAAGCTCACGCTCATTTGCTGGTAATCATGGTTTTCAAATTTAAAGACCTCAACAGGAAGTGCATCTAGGACTTCATTGGCAAATATAATGCCGTTAAATTTTTCTTTCAATGGCTGTTTAATCCAACTCACCAACCCCCGCAAATGATTAGGCAAGGATTGAATTAAGTCATTTTGTCGGTGCTGTAAATCAGCACTGATTTCCAAAATATAATAGTTTTTGGGTAAGCTATTTAAATTATCTAACTCTAACAAACAATCAAAACAAAATTGCCCCGTACCTGCGCCCAACTCCAAAATTATTGCTGTATCTACTTGGTCTAATACTTGTTTAAATTGCCTTGCCATGCACTTGGCAAACAAATCGCCCAATTCCGGAGAAGTCACAAAATCACCTTGTTTGCCAAACTTGTGTGTACCCGATGAATAATAACCAAAACCGGGTTGATACAACGCCATTTGCATAAAATCAGCAAAACTTATGCTGTTTTCTTGCACAATTCGTTCTCGAATGATTTCTTCAAGTGCTAAACTGTGTTGTTTTAATGATGAATCAATTTGTGGCATTTAATAGTGTGCTTAAACAATTAAGTGTATTATCGCCAGTCAACTTGTCAAATACAAGAATTGCAATACCTACACTTGAAGAATTCACAGCCGTATGATATATTCATACTTTACCTCAAATATAAAGACCAATGACAATTCAAAGAAAAACGATTACCGTCTCCCAACAACAAGATTTATGGATTAAAGCCCAGGTAAAAACAGGCAACTACAATAATGACAGTGAGTATATACGCGATTTAATTAGAAAAGATCTTGAGTATAAAAATAAATTGGAAATTCTGCGCTCTGCATTAATTGCAGGTGAAAACAGTGGCATCAGCTCACGAACCATGTCAGACATACTATCCGATGCCAAAAAACGACATGCATTAAATTAAATGTATAAAATTTCAAAACTAGCAAATAATGACATAGATTCAATCATAAATTACACCATTAATAACTTTGGTACCCAAGCCATGATAAGTTATCACTCCTCACTTGAACAATGTTTCCAAACCATTGAAAAAAACCCAGAAATAGGCTTAAAGTCAGATTTTATAATCAAAGACTATTACCGTTTCAACCATCGTTCTCATGTGGTTTATTACCAAGTAACTGAGTCAGGGATATTAATAATTAGAGTTTTACATCAGAGCATGGATGTGTTTAGAAGCTTGTCCGAGAATAGAAAACCTACTGCAGAAAACCCGAAATCGGTGCTCTTTTCCGCTGATTCTCGTTAAATAGCCGTGCTATTCGCCTCAAATAATCGAAAAACAGCCCTCAATTCAGCTTTCCTTCGCTACGGTTTCTATTCTCGGATAAGCTCCTAGGCATATACAATGATAGAAATTAAGGTTATGTTAATTACAGGTGCGGCTCAACGTATCGGGGCTTATATTGCCAAAGCAGCACATGCTGACGGTTACAATACTGTGTTGCATTATCGGCATTCGGCCAAACAAACGCAAGATTTGCAACAACAACTGAACGATATTCGAGCAAACTCCTGTATCAGTGTACAGGCTGATTTTGATAAAGAGGACAACTTTGTGCCTATCGTTAATACCATAGAGAAACAATTTGGGCGTTTAGATGTGTTGGTAAACAATGCCTCAGAATTCTTCCCTACCGGGTTATCAAGCTTAACGGTTGAACAATACCTTAAACTATTCAACAGCAATGTTAAAGGTCCTTTGTTTTTATCCAATGCCTGTTATCCATTGCTCAAACAATCAAAAGGAAACATCATTAATCTTGTTGATATCCATGCCGATAAACCCTTAAAAAATTACCCCGTTTATTCTATGGCAAAAGCCGCCAATAAAATGATGGTTATGGCACTGGCAAAAGAGTATGCGCCTGAAGTTCGGGTTAATGGTATTTCGCCAGGTTATATTCAAGAGCCAATAGATGGAAAAGAAATCAACTCCGAGATATTAAATCGCATTGCTCTGGTTAAAAAAGGTGATATTGCAAATATCTTTCAAACTATTAAATTTTTATTAGAAAATGATTATATCACTGGTGAAATTATTAATGTAGATGGTGGTAGAAGTTTGAATATGTAATAGCAATATTTTTTATTCTATACCGACCAATAGTAACCAAAATCATTTTGATTACCATAAATACAATCTTACTGCTTAATTCATAACATAATATACCTCTGATAAATAGATGTTATATCAAAGGTACATTAAATAATAAACTATTTATCGTGGATCACAATAAAAAGGACTCCATTTTGGCAAACCACTACAGTCATATCTTGGAGGACCAGTGCCTGGACCAGGAGGATTAGTGTTTCCACCTGAACAGTTAGATAAACAACTATTCAAGTTGTTGTTACAAATATGTGATGGTAGACCAGCACTAATACAAGAGTTATATATTGTATAGCAAGACGAGGAACAAGATGCAGCTGTTACCCCTCCAACTGAGCTAAAGAGATTTGATGGAACTGCTTTTGTTAATTCAAAAGCTTGTGATGAAGCTGCTCCTAAAATAAGACCAACAATTAAAAGTAATTTTTTCATAAGATTTTCCTATAATTTAAATTAAAGTAAAAAAGTCCATTTACAAAAGTCCTTGAATATGAAACCGAATCAATTTCGATAAGCACGGGATGCATTTTAGGGCAGGTGGTTCGAATGGCGGTATCAATAAAAAGACAAAAAACTACTGGTAAGCTCTTGTTTCATTAGGTTTAAGGACTTATTTTTTAGGATTTAGGACGTGGCATTGACTAAAATACTGGCAACATATAATATTCATAAACTTTTTACTAACACAGGATATTAAATGAAATTATTAATAACAATACTACTAACCCTCATTGTAACAATTGGCTTTTCTTTTCCTTCGGGCCCTCCGTTTAATGACCCACTTGCTGTCTGTACTCACAATGGAATTGGCTATGCCATAACAACAGAAAACACTTGCCCTGTGCCAAGCCAGCATTCAAAGTCAGCATCATCTTCAATGCCAGTGGTTGGAGAATCTCATAAAAGCCTCCCTGGCGACCTAAATTGTATATTAGCTAGAGTACCAACCAGTAATTAAGATTTTTTAAAGTTTTAGATAGGAAAACACTTGTTTGTGCTTTCCTATCTAAAACATCAAAAATCATTTAATATAGACACCATTAATTAATAAATGGATATAATATAACTCTATTAGCAATAAAGTAGGTGATTTAAATTGGAGATACATGCCAGCAAAAGTAATGTTATTGCTTTTACCCAATTTATAGTTATAGTTTTAATATTAATTTTTTCTGGCTTTTCATCCGCTTTAGAGTTTAATAAAATAAAGGATGTCAGTCTCCCTTTAAATCAACGCATCAATTCAGTAACCTATGACAAACAAGGTTTTATCTGGCTTGCTTCAAAAGCCAGTTTATGGCGATATGATGGTTATAGTATTAAACCCTTTCATCACCTTTTCAAAAACAAAATTAAGTCTATAAAAAAACTCTATTTTGATAAAAATAATACACTATGGATAGGCACTGAAAAAAATGGTCTATTTAAATACGATTTAGGGTCAAATTCAATACAAAATATTGAGTCTAGATTGTTAAAAAACAAATCGATCACCGCAATTGATATCAGTGGCAAATCCAATATTTGGTTAGGAACTAACAATGGTTTAATGTATTCAATAAGCACTAATTTAATAAATCAACCTCTTTCCTTTAATGAAGTCACCTCGTCCAAAGGTAAATATATTACTTCAATCTTAGATTTATCAAATGGAAAATTATTAGTTGGTACAAAACAAGGGCTATTTTATTTTAATAAGATCAGTAATCAACTAACTAAAATCAACCTTTTTGAAGATTTAATAATTCTCACAATATACCAAGATTTTGATAAAAATATTTGGGTTGGAACAAGTAAAGGAGTCTATAAAAAAATAGTTAATAATGACAATTTCATTGCATATAAAGCAAATATCTTTGATCATCCAATTCCTTCGGTTTATGTCGATGAACAAAAAATATGGATAGGGTCTTTTTATAATGGTTTATATAGTATTAGTAAGTTAAGTAATAAAATAAATCATTACAAGTACCACTCCAGTGACCCACATTCACTGTCAAATAATAGTGTGGTTTCCCTAACAGGGGATAATAAAAGAAGTATTTTATGGGTTAATACATTTAGCAATAGTATAAATTACATTAACAAAGATTCATTAAAGTTTGGAGTAGAAGACAATTCCCAAGACAGTGTATATTGTTTAAAGTCACAGGCACTAGGAAATTTACTAAATGATGGCGATGGAAATAGCTGGATAACGTCACATGATGGGTTGATACAATATAACTCAAAGGAAAAAATTTGCGAAAATCATTATTTAGACTCTAAAAACAAAAACACATTCAGAACAAAGTTATTAAATTCAGCAATTATTACCAAAAAAAACATAATTTGGCTTGCTACAACTAAAGGGTTAAATAAATTCAATAAGGAGTTAAGTTTTATTGATACAACTTATGAAAAGTATATAGATGAGAATGTTACTTTTATACACGAACAAAACAATCATAATTTGCTGATAGGAACACACAATGGGCTGTTTGAGTTTAATCCACTGTCTAAACA
Organism: uncultured Alcanivoracaceae bacterium; assembly: GCA_964564165.1. Lineage (GTDB taxonomy): Bacteria > Pseudomonadota > Gammaproteobacteria > Xanthomonadales > Marinicellaceae > NORP309. The sequence goes on from CAZLZZ010000001.1 coordinate 48,321, forward strand.
GGTAAATAAAATCAGTTTTACAAGCCAGTTTATTAATAATGTCATCATGTATTCATACAGCATTAATCAAAAAAAAGAAATCTTTTTTGCAACGAGTATTGGAATTGCCACCATTAAAGAAAACAAATTGATTGTTCATAATAAAATTCAAAACCAACTTCCAACAAGAGAAATTTATTCTGTATACTTTAGCCACTTAGATGAATTATGGGTTGGTGCTGATTCTTTTGGTGTATTTCATTTTAACGTCGGTAGTAATCTTATTGGAAAATACAATCAGGAAAATAATTTTATTCAAACATTGAGCGTTTTTAGTTTTCTTGAAGACAACCAAAATTATATTTGGGCAGGAACAAGTAACGGATTATTAAAAATAAACCCGAAATTAAAAAAAATGCATATGTTTCATACAAGTGATGGACTACAAGGAGAGGTTTTCAGTCTTAATGCGGCCACAAAGTTTCCCGATGGAAAACTGTATTTCGGAGGTCGCAATGGTTTCAATGCCTTTTATCCCAAGGATATAATGTTAAATATGACACCACCCAATATAGTCCTAACTGACTTCACCCGCTTTGGCAAGTCTGTTGAGGTAGGAGTTAAAGAAAAAGATTTTTTATTAAAAAAAGACATTAATAAATTACAAGAGCTCACCTTAACCCATAAAGATTATGTTATTGGTTTTGAGTTTGCAGCATTGGACTTTGCCGACCCATCACGCAATAAATATGCTTATATGATGGAAGGATTAGATCCAGAGTGGATTTATACAAATGCCGATAATCGACGCATCAGTTATTCCAATCTAAAACCTGGTGAATACACTTTTAGAGTTAAAGGCTCTAACAAGGACGGGATTTGGAATGAAACGGGCAAATCATTAAAAATTGTTGTTAAGCCGGCACCTTGGTTTAGCTGGTGGGCTTATATCATTTATGGCATCAGCTTTTTTATTCTGTTATCTTGGTACATAAACCGAAAAAATAAAGCCAACAAAAGAATTACAAAAATGCTGCGAATTGAAGTGGCCAAACAGACTCAAGAATTAAAAGCCCAAAAAACCAAGGTAGAATCCCTGTTGGCTAAGAAAAATGAATTATTTGCCAATGTATCGCATGAGTTCAGAACGCCTTTGACTTTGATATTGGGCCCGATTAATAAATTATTAAAAACCAACTTGCCCATATCGAGTATTAATGATTTAAAAATGGTTAATCGGAATGCCAACCGTTTATTAACCATGATTGAACAATTGCTACAATTGGCCAAGGTTTCAAACAATGAAGAAATCTTGTATTTTCCACTAGAAACCAAGCCTCGTATTTATGAAATTGTCAAATCGTTTACACCTCTTGCTCAACAAAAACGCATTGAATTATCGTTAAATAACAATGTTGAATCCGCCATCAGCACCACAACAGATGCTTTAGATATTATATTGGGCAACCTTCTGTCCAATGCCATTAAATACACCCAAACTGGTGGCAAGGTTACCATTTGCTCAATTGTCATAGATAACAAAATCAGCATTAGTGTAAAAGATACTGGTAGCGGACTTGACCAACAACAACAAAAAGATATATTTAATCGCTTCAAGCGTTTAGATTTGCACCAAAACATACAAGGTATTGGTATTGGCTTAAGCGTGGTTGAAAGTTTGTTGAGTGTTAACAATGCCAGCATGCAAATTGTAAGTAAGCCCGGAGAGGGCAGTACTTTTACGGTAAGCTTTAACACCATTGAAATGGATTTTGAAGAACCGCAAAAAAGTTCAGAAAGTTTATTATTAAGACAGCTTACTATTGAAACAACAGACACCAATAGGGTTAACACTGACACACAATCTAACCTTAGAATGCTTAAGGAGAGCATATTAATCATCGAAGACAACGATGATATGCGTGCTCATATTGCCGATACTTTAAAAGACACCTATCATTGCTTGTTGGCTAATCGAGGTAAAGCGGGTGTCGCACTGGCAATAAAACATGTGCCTGATATTATTATTTGTGATGTTATGATGCCAGAAATGGATGGTTTTCAAGTTTCTAGGGTGATGCGTTCGGATACACGAACTTCACACATACCTTTGGTTTTGTTAACCGCTCTTCACGACAAAGAAAGTCGGATTAAAGGTTGGCGTGAACATGTAGATGTTTATCTGACTAAACCTTTTGATGCTCAAGAACTGTTAATTCAGCTTGAAAACATTTTAGTCATTCGCAATATTTTAAAAAGAAAAGCAGGGCAACAAATAAAAATTGGCCAAACCAGCAACAGCGACCTTCCCAAAAGAGACCAAGTATTTGTCAATAAACTAAATCAATTAATAGTAAAGAAATATAAAAACCCTTTATATTTGCGCCCTCAATTAGCCAGTGATATGGCAGTTAGTGAACGACAATTACAGCGCAAACTAAAAGCCTTGATTGATAAAAACCCTATGGATTTATTAAGAGAATACCGTTTAAGTCAAGCGGCTATAATGCTTAAAGACGGCTATCAAGTTGGTATTACCTCAGATGAGTGTGGATTTAATTCTGTTGCTTATTTTTCTCAATGCTTTAAAGCACAATATGGTGTTTCGCCCAAAGCCTACCAAACCGCTTGTAAGTAGTGCTTGACCGAAAAAGAATATTCTACTGCGGAAAAGCTGGGTTTTACGCGTATCGTCCTGATACTTGCCTACATCCATGTAGGTTTACATGAAAATCCTTTCCTGAAGGATTGTTGCCAAAATTCATCCTTATCCTCGTCAAATAGCCAGCTATTTTCCTCAAAAATACTCCTGGAGAGTATTTTCACGCAAGCCGCGCAGCGGTAAGTATCATGGAAGATACGTATAAATAATGAGAAATTATTGTCTAAAGCCAGACTTTCCCTCGCTACGAATACTTTCTCGGTCAAGCACTAAGTAAAAGGCATTTGCTCGCCCAGTAACACAGAAGTTTACAAGTTTTTTTCATACCCAATTAAAAAAGAAGTATAATCAATCAAGGCCTTTGGTCTTTTAATACCCAAATCACGATATAGAAACACGAAATAGAGTGTAATCACTTGGTGCGTATAGTGAATCTAAAAAATACGTTGCCACCTCATTGGTGGTTAGGCATTTTTTAGATTTGCTAGACGTGCTAAGGGGTTGCGCTATAATCGTGTTTTCTATATCGGGGTTTGGGTAACAATTAATCTTTATAAAACAAGGAGAAATACTAATGAGTATAGCTAGAGTAACAGAAATTATCGCATCATCAGATAAAAGCTTTGAAGATGCAGTAGCACAAGGCATAAGCCGTGCCGCGGAAACTATTCAGGGCATAACTGGCGCATGGGTTGAGTCACAAAAGGTGACGGTCAGCGATGGCAAAATTGATCAGTATCGGGTCAATATGAAAGTAACGTTTGTTTTGAAATAATCAAAAAATCTAGGAGAATAATATGAGCGTAGCTAGAATAACCGAAATATCAGCTTCTTCTTCAAAAAGTTTTGAAAAAGCTGTAAAAAATGGCATCAATCGTGCAACCGATACATTACAAAATGTAACCGGAGCTTGGGTAGAAAGTCAAAAAGTCACCGTTAAGGATGGTGAAATTAATCAATACCGTGTTGTTATGAAGGTTACTTTTGTATTGAAGTAAATTCAACCTATAATCGACAACAGATAAGGCAAACTCATTATGTTTTGCCTTTTTTTATGGTATATTGTCAAACAATTCCAACCTTAGATAACTAATGAGTAAAGAAGATCACGCACAAGTCAAAACCATTCCGCCGCTTATTCCTTTGTTTTTCATTGTTCTGGCATGGTTAATCGATAAATATATTTATGCTTTGGCAATTCCTTTGGCTGGAAATGTCCAGTTGATTGTGGCTTATATTATGATGACTATAGCGGCGATTCTTTTTGCTTTTAGTTTGTTTTTTTTCATCAAAACACGACAAAACCCAGAGCCGCATACGCCAACCAATGCCTTATATACGGGTGGTGTTTTTAGAGTCACTCGCAATCCTATTTATTTGGGCTTTTTGGTGGCACAAGTTGTGGTAGCAATAAAGCTCAACAATTTAATGATTATTTTGTCTTTGCCTATAGTTTGGTGGCTTTTGAATAAGTGGGTGATAGAGCCAGAGGAGGCTTACCTTGAAAAACTCTTTGGGCAGGAGTATTTGGATTATAAGAAAAAAGTGAGAAGGTGGTTATGATCAATATCAACCCAAACGTCAACCCAAATGTTAAAACCAGCGAAATTGAACATTTCAACGATCAAGCCGCCTTTTGGTGGGATGAAAACGGCCCTTTTAAAACTTTGCACCACATCAACCCAGTAAGAACGGACTATGTTAAGCAGTTTGTTGACCTACAGGATAAACAAGTGTTAGATGTGGGTTGTGGCGGCGGTGTTTTTTCTGAAAGCATGGCAGCCGGTGGTGCAAAAGTAACCGCTATTGATTTAGCCCAAGAGTCATTAGAGGTGGCAAAATTGCATCTTTTTGAAAGCAATCTCAACATTGATTACAAAAAAATCAGTGTTGAAGACTTTGCCAATGACAATGAAGGTTGTTTTGATGTCATAGTATGTATGGAAATGCTGGAACATGTTCCTGATCCACAGTCTATTGTTGATGCCTGTGCTAAGATATTAAAACCGGGTGGCTGGCTGTTTTTATCCACCATTAATCGCAGTGCCAAAGCCATGGTGCTGGGGATTTTTGTCGCTGAACATGTAATCGGATTGGTGCCCAAAGGCACGCACCATTTTGAGCAATTAATCAAACCTTCAGAGTTAGCAGCCGGCGTTGAGAAATCAGGGTTAAAAGTTGAAGATATTTGTGGCATGAAATACAATCCCATATCAACAAAAGCCTGGTTAGAACCGCATGATGTCAGCATTAATTATTTGCTAGCCGCACAAAAATAATGCAAGGATTCTTGTTCGATTTAGATGGAACGTTGGTTGATACTGCCATCGACATGATTGATTCATTAACACTGTTGGCAGCAGAAAATAACATCCAAATCAACCCTGACTATAATGAATACAAAGAGCTAATTACTTATGGCTCAAGAGCGATTGTTACTTCAATCTTCGGACACCTTGATAACCCGTCAATTAAAAAACTACAACTGCGCTATTTAGAAATTTACCAACAAAACTTAAGCGTCGGTTCTTGCCTGTTTGAAGGCGTTGAAACCTTTATAAAAAAATTAGATAACAACAAGATTCCATGGGGAATTGTAACCAACAAACCCGCTTATTTGGCTCAACCTTTGGTAAACTCATTAGCACAACTAAGCAACTGTAAGGTTTTAGTTGGTGGAGATACAACCCATCATTCTAAACCCCATCCAGAACCCATTAATCGCGCCATAAAAGTTTTGAATATTGACCCAAAGATCAGTTGGTATATTGGCGATGCAAAAACCGACATACAAGCTGCCAATGCTGCCAATATGAATTCGGCCGTGGCTTTGTGGGGCTATTTAAGCAAGAATGATAAGCCTCACGAATGGCAAGCCAGCCTTGTTTTAAATCATGCTCTTGAAATGCTTGAATTATGAATGTTAACCATTGTGCTTTTAAATAACACCCCCTTGTAATCCGCCTGTATGCAATATAACAACCTTATTGCCTTTGGCGATTTGCCCTTTTTTTATCAAATCATAAGCGGCATAAAAAGTTTTGGCAGTATAAATTTTATCTAATTTTATGGCATTTTTATTGGTGAATTCTTGAGCAAAACACCGTGTTTTATTGTCCATTTTGGCATATCCGCCTGCATGGTAATCACAGTAGAGCTTCCATTGAATATTGTTGTGGTATTGGGATAGGTTTTCAATGTCGTGCTGTAAAAACTCCCCACCTTTTAATACGGGGATACCTAAAATCTTGGTTTTCCAACCTCCTTTAGCAACACCGTCAATTAACCCTGCTAAGGTTCCTCCTGTTCCACAAGCGGATATTAAATATGTGGGTTCGGATATTTGTTGTTTCAGCTCCATGATGATTTCCTCAACCCCTTGCACGGCCAAAGAATTGCTCCCGCCTTCTGGAATGAGATACACTTTATTTTGGGATTCTTCTACAATAGACTTAACAAGCGGCGCTGTTAGTTTTAACCGGTAATCTTGCCTACTTAGGAAAACCAGCTTCATGCCTTTTTGTTCAGCAGACTTTAGAGTTGTGCTCCATTTGTTTTTACTGAACTTTAATTCATCGCCACGAATAAACCCGATACTGTCTAACCCACAATAGTTGGCTGCCGCAGCTGTTGCCAAAACATGATTTGACCAAGCACCTCCGAATGTGGCAATACACCCGTATTTTTCAAGTATCGCTAGTTTGAAATTGTATTTTAATTTTCTTAATTTGTTGCCCTGAACTAAGCTGTGGTTTAGATCGTCTCTTTTAACAGAAATATCTACGCCTAAATAATTGTCTAACTGCTGAACAGGCGAAGGCTTTGGAGTAAACAGTTGTTGCCATTTTTGGTTTTGAGTCATTCGATTTTTAGTTTTAATTTTATAATTTTTGATTCTTTAATAAACAATTTCAACCCCTGTATTGTACCGAATTAGCGTTAAACCCTGATATAAAAAACACCCATTCAGGTTGTTATAAACGTGAACGAATGAAGCTGACCAATTTTGTAACTATTAACAGTTTCTTTAAATTTTTGTCTTGTTTGCTCTTCGCATTCATTAATCTTTGCCTAATTACATACTATATCCTTTATTCTCAACGACATTGGTTGAAATGTGCAAGCTGTTTGTAATATCATAGGAACTGGGTGCACCTTAATTTGGGTGTAAATCGGGAATTTTGGATACAAACACTTATGAATTTTTTATCGGCAGTAGTATTGGCTACTCTATTATCAGCTACTCAAGTAAATGCGAATAGCTTTGAAAGCATATCAAAAGACATCAACTCTGGCTTGTTGCCTGTCGAAGCAGCTCAACGCGCATACAGTAACGATGTGCCCTCTGCTGACGCAGTACAACAAATGGTCGATGCCAATGTTGACGTGGTTAAAGCGGTACAAACCGTCGCAAAAGAATGGAGCTCGTGCGATGATACTTATGCCTCTGTGAAGAAAGGAGTTCAGATATCACCTGATCGTGCCGATGAGATAGTTGCCTCAGTTGCCACCATAAAAGGTTGCCGATGTAATGCACAAAGTTTTTGGGCCAAATCTCGTTTAGAACAAAGGCTAAGGCCGAGGCTGGGCAAGGCGTTGGTAGAAATTGGCTCTGACTGTAGTTGCGCCTCAGCCGGCATAGAAGCGGCTATGGAAATTGTTCCAAGCAAAGCAGAAGATATGATTGATGCAATCATTGTAGCCAAGAATAGAGCCGAAAGAACGGTTGATTCTATCGGTCAAATTGGAAAAATTCCCGAACAAAAATATTGGGGCGATAGCAGCGTCAACACAAAAGACGCCAATCTGGTTAGAAATACCAATGTGTGTAGTGGCGATAACAACGAATTAAATGATTTTACTCCTGCTGATACATGGAGCAGTGGTGGCGCCATTTCAAACCTTGGAGAACACAAGCTACTTTGCAAAGAAGAAGATAATGCTGCCCAGAAAGACCAAAAAGAGACAACAAAGAAAACAGACCGACTGATTATTTCGCAATACGTTGAAGGACAGGGCAACAATCAAGCACTAGAACTATACAATGGCAGTGATAAGGCGATTGATTTGTTGACGGACAACTATCAATTGGAGGTTTATTTTCATGGTTATGATTTTCCTGGTGAAGTTATTAAGTTGAAAGGTTTAATTGAGCCCGGATCTGCTTTTGTTGTTTCCGATGCCAATGCTGCAGCTGATATCTCGGCAAAAGCCAATCAAAAAGTCAATGGTTTGATTTTCAAAGGAGCTGATGCTATAGTGTTGAAAACAGGCTTTAATCTTGGCACTTGCCAGTGTTCCATATCAACGGTAGCCTCGGCAATCAAAGGTGTTGACAAACAGAGTAAAAACCAAAAGTCTATTTCTGAAACCAAACAAGATTTCATTAAAAGGATTGAACAACACTATCAAGATACCAACACCCCGTCCTCCATTGTTGACAGTATTGGACAGATATTACAAAACAAAGAAAACAACAATGAAACCTATAACGATGTGCCCCTTGCTGTAGACAAAACCCTTAGACGGGCTGTTAATACTTGCAAAGGTGACAGAATTGAAATGGATGCCTTTGCTGCTCAAAAAGAATGGCAAACTTACGCTGCCGATAATTTTTTAGATTCAGGTAATTTTGATAATGCCGATTGCCAAGCAAGCAGAAAAGACCTGTTGTTGTCTGAGTACATCGAAGGTTCTGGTGACAATGCAATGATAGAATTATTCAACGGTACAGATAGGCCCATTAACTTTTCTGATGAGAAATATTTCCTAGAAGTTTATAACGACGATGACGCGGATCCCGAACAAATTATTTACTTAAAAGGCGAGGTTCAAAAAAACGGGACTTTTGTTATTGCTCATAGCAATGCAGAGAAAGACTTAAAGGATAGTGCCAACCAGACTTCTGGTAAATTAGATTTAAAAAATACCAGAGCGGTAGTTTTGAAAAAAGTGGTTCTTCCTGCCTACCAATCTTGTTATGCAGATATAGCAACATGGATTGCAAACAGCGATTTAAAAAATATTGCCTTTACACTATCGCCTGATCGCGATCCAGGTACAGGGCCTATTTCTGATGATGATCCAACCGATGGCAATGATGGCGGGGAACTAGCAAGTCCCAATTAACATCAAAACCAATCAAATGACAAGAGGGTGAAGTTAAAAGCTTTGCCCTTTTTTTTATGAACATTGTATAATTCACCTATGAATAATAACCACAAAATAGCAATCATCGGGCTGGGCTATGTTGGCTTGCCACTAGCCGTCGCATTTTCTAAGCATTACCAAACTATCGGTTATGACATCAATCAAGGTCGTGTTAATGAGCTGAAATCGTTCGAGGATTCTACGCTTGAAACTACGACTATAGAATTAAAACAAGCACAACAGTTATCTTTTACCACAGATTTAAATGGAATTAAACAAGCCAATATTTTTATCATTGCTGTTCCCACACCCGTAGACTCGAATAATTTGCCCGAGCTTTCCCCGCTAGAAAAGGCCTCCATTGCAATAGGTGGCATCCTTAAAAAAGGCGATGTAGTGGTTTATGAATCAACGGTGTATCCGGGTGCAACTGAAGAATATTGTGCCAAAATTCTAGAACGCGAAAGTGGCTTAACACTACATCAAGATTTTGCCCTAGGTTATTCACCTGAAAGAATTAATCCAGGTGACAAAATACACACCTTACAAACCATAATTAAAGTTGTTGCCGCATCAGATAAAAAAACCGAAAAATTATTAGAAGAATTGTATTCTAAAGTTATTGATGCAGGTGTCTTTATAGCGAAATCTATCAAAGTTGCTGAAGCTGCAAAAGCAGTTGAAAACACCCAGAGAGACATGAACATTGCTTTTATGAATGAATTGTCGGTGATGTTTAACCACATGGGAATAGATACGCTTGATGTGATTAAAACCGCCTCAACCAAATGGAACTTTCTGCCTTTTACCCCTGGTTTGGTTGGTGGTCATTGTATTGGCGTGGATCCCTATTACCTAATACATAAGTCACAAGAAAGCGGCTATTATCCTCAGCTAATCACTACTGCAAGAAGAATCAATGAAAGCATGAGTCAATATGTGGTTGATCGTTTTTTAAAAAAACTGGCATTAAGTAGAATTCATATCGTTAATGCTAAAGTGCTGATTCTTGGACTCACGTTTAAAGAGAACTGTCCAGATTTAAGAAACACCAGAGTGGTAGAAATCATTGAAGAGTTGTCTAACTGCCATGCCAAAGTTGATGTTTATGATCCTTGGGCAGATGCCAAGCAGGCCAAAGATTTTTTTGGATTGCAACTACAAAACAATCTCAAAGAAGGTTGTTACGATGCGATTTTGTTGGCGGTATCACACAATGAATTTATTAAGATGGGCGAAAAGGGTATAAGAGAACTACTCAACAACAAAGGCATTTTATTTGATATTAAAGGCATGTTGCCCTCCGAATCTGTTGATGAGAGACTATAGGATGACAATATTAGTAACTGGTGCAGCTGGATTCATTGGATCACATGTTTGTGATTATCTTCTTAAACGTGGTGACAAAGTTGTCGGTATTGATAATCTTAATGATTATTATGATGTAAATTTAAAGCATTCAAGGTTAAAAAAAATCACCCATGACAACTTTTTTTTCATCTCAGTTGACATCGCCGATAAAAGTGCTATAGAAGAACTCTTTAAGCGACACAGAATTACAAAAGTGGTCAACCTCGCAGCACAAGCAGGTGTTCGGTATTCCATCGAAAATCCTTGGTCCTATTTAAATAGCAATTTAACTGGGTTCCTCAGTATTATTGAAGCCTGTCGCCACAACAAAGTAGAACATTTGGTTTATGCTTCTTCAAGTTCTGTCTATGGTGCCAATACCAACTTGCCTTTTCGAGTAGAAGACAATGTTGATCATCCATTGTCGCTGTATGCAGTCACCAAAAAGTCCAACGAATTAATGGCGCACAGTTATTCCAACCTATACCAACTGCCCACCACGGGTTTGCGTTTTTTTACCGTTTACGGACCCTGGGGAAGACCGGACATGGCTTTATTTTTATTTACCAAAAACATCTTGGCAGGCAAACCGATAAAAGTCTTTAATTACGGCAATCACACCAGAGACTTCACCTTTATTGATGACATTGTTGAAGGCATTATACGGGTCTTAGATAATGTACCTACAGCCAACCCCGATTACGATTTCTCCCAACCTAACCCGGCAAGTAGCTCTGCTCCCTACCGTTTATACAATATTGGCAATGACAATCCAGTTAAGTTAATGGACTATATTCAAGCCATCGAAAAAACCTTGGGTATCAAAGCCGAAATGGAGTTGTTGCCCCTGCAAAAAGGCGATGTACCCGATACCCAAGCCGATGTCAGCAAACTGATAGCTGATGTGGGGTTTAAACCCTCCACCAATATACAAGATGGCATCAATCAATTCATCCAATGGTATCGCCAATACTACAAGGTATAAAGTTTATGGATGAGTTTTTCGAAAAACTTATTGGCAGCGATTGTAAACTTCCTAAGTTTACTCAAGACAGTCAAATCATTCAGCAAGGATTGGCGCCTATTTCTGCATTAAGCAATCGATCTATTGCTGTTCAAAAAGCCCATTTATTAGAAACCGTAAAACTCAAAAATTGGATCCAAAAAGCCCATTTGCTGTTTAACGCTTTAACCGATCAACAAATACAGTTTTTAACATTCAAAGGTTTTGCTTTTACTTTTTTACTCTATAACAAAACCCATTTAAGACCCTATTCTGATATTGATATCATTATCAAGCAATCGGATTATGACGCCGTTGAAACCATTCTTCTTCAGCTTGGTTATCAGCAATACCCGTCCAGACAAGGCAGTTTCGTCAGCTTTCAAAACAGTTTTTTTGACAATGCTGACAACAGGACACCACAAACTGTTATAGATTTACATTGGCAAATCAATAATCGAATTGAATTCCATAAACATTTTGATTTTTCAAGCTTGTTTGGCAATGCCCAGTCTCTTCATTTCAATAATACAGAATTTAAAACCTTATCTAATATTGATGCTTTTATTTTGGGTTGTTTTCATTATCATGCACACAGGCCAGAAGACAGAAAACACATTTGGCTCTATGATTTGGCCCTACTTTGGAACAAAATGGACCTCTTAATACAGCGCCACTGCCTTGCAAAAGCAAAAGACACCGAACAGTCAGCCATAGTTTTCAACACCCTGAACTTAATTGATTCTACCTTTGTGAGTTGCTTTGAAATGGACTTTAAAAACAAGGCCTCAAAACATGAGGCGACAGAGTTTTATCTTCAACAACGAAATAAGAAGTTGGCTGATATAAAAACCCGATTAAAGAATATTCACGGTCTTAACAATAAAATTAAATTCATCTCTGAATATGTTTTTCAAAGTAGGAACTATGTCGAACGAAGGTTTTCTCTTAAAAACAAGCAATGGGTTTATCTTTATTACCCCAAAATGTGGCTAGAAGACATGGTTAAATTGTTTAAATAAAAAAGCCCAACTGTATTAAATCCAAGAATCAATACAGCTGGGCCCTTGCTAAGTTAAACTTTTTAACTCTAAATTTTCAATTTTTCAATTTTCTAATATCTTAATTTTCTTAATCTATTAGGCAAAAGTGCCGCCCCGCCCATAAATAGAATGGCAATAACGCCAGCTACAACAACACCTGATATACCATCTACCAAAGCAGGATATGCTTCATTGCCCGTAACTGCAATAGAGACTTTGCCACCTGCAATCTCATTAAACAGCCAAGAAACGTTTGTTTCTAACCAACCAAATGCCAAGACATAAACCCAAGCACCAACTAAGCCGCCAAGAATCATAAATAATGAATCTTTTCGACCAGCACCCAGTGCTGCAAGGGTTGTTCCTGGACAATAGCCTCCTAAACCAAACCCAATACCAAATATAGCACCGCCTACAATGACTCCTATATACGATGCTTTAACACTGATATGAATAGAGTCAATGACACCAATAGCCATTAAAACAAACAACAAAAGACTAGAAAATCCAATGCCAAACAAGATAACTTTTGCCAAATGTAAATCAGTTAGTCTTAAAAATCCGATAATTCTATTGGGGTTTGTAGCACCCACTTTATGCAGTATAAAACCAAAAGACCCACCAACTAGAACTGCTAATAATATTTCTTTCATGATCTGTCTCCTATTTCTTAAAAACGATGATTGCAACAGGAACAGCAATGGCGAAAACACCCGCTGCAAATAAGTAGCCACTTAAAGATGTCTGCATCATACCGCTCATCATGTGACCAGAAGTACAACCACCTGCCATTCTCGCGCCGAACAATATAAAGAACCCTGATACAAAGGCACCGACCATTCTTTTTATCCACGATGACCCTATATTGTCTCGCCATACTTGTGGTATCCAGGTTTCTTCTTTCTCAACTTTGGGACCTCCCAGTTTTGAAGCCAAAAAACCACCTGCAAACATTGCAAGAACAAAAATAAATCCATAACTGACAATATTTAAGGAGTTTTTAACATGTTTTCCATTGTTTTTATTCAGGTATGCATTCGAGCTTGAATAGGTTTTTGACCCATCACTGTTAACAGTTTCAACCGCCAAATCTGGTTTTAATTTACAAAAAATAAAACAATCCGCTATTACGTATTGAGTTGAAACACCAATTGGCTTCACCACAGCTACTGCCAATATAAACGACAAGCCAAGTATAATGCCGCTTTTTAACCAGCCCCAAGAATCATTCATAGTTTGTACCCTCATTACAATTAAATAAAATTTCGTAACTATTCGTTACTTCTACACGTCCTGTCTACTCGCCCCGTTATTCCTGCGAAAACCGAACCTCTCGACTGGATAGTCGTTTTTCTATGCGCAAACAACCCACTAGGAGCTTGTCCGAGAATAGAAAATCTATTACAGAAAAGCTGAATTTGTGCCATTTTTAGCTTTTTTTCGTCACATAGCGGAGCTATTCTCCTCAAAAAAGCCAAAAATCGCACTAAACCCTGCTTTCCTTCATGACGATTCCTATTCTCGGACAAGCTCCTAGGGTTACCACACAGTATTTGTAAGTTAATTTATTGTGAAATTTCTAGTAATTACAAAACTTCAACAATATTAATTAGCACTTGCTAAATTAAGCTTTACTAATATAACACCAAAGACACGTTCTTTGCAAATTATTACAAGCAACAAGGGCAATTTTTATTTGAGTTTAACTTTAAAGTTTCATGCGAGAATAGAGTTTATGGAAAAATGACAAAATAGGCTGCAAGCAATCCTGCCTAAGTTATGAAGGCGTTTCGGAGTTATACTTCGATAGAGTTGTCAGCAATTTCATGCAGTTCTTTTTTTAACACTACAGAGATTTCTTCAGAAACAGTCAGCTTTATAAACATACAGCTGCTATCTATGGCCTTTGACAAGCCAGCCTTTGATAGTTCAGCGTTGATGATTTTATTGATAACTTTATTGTTTCTTTCAGGCAAATGTTTTTTTATGGTTAAAATTAAATCTTGCTTTAATTTGCCTATTTTGGGAGGGTTTTGCGTGCTTGCATCAACATTTCTAATGAAGTTGTTGGTTTCGAGTTCAATCAGACAATTTTTCGGGTTCCATTGTTCTGATGAACGGGATATTATATTTTCTGCTGTAGATTTGCCATCCACCAAAATCAAAACAAAACGGTGCTCGTGATCCAATTTATAGGTTCGCCTTTGTATTTCCTCTTCCCCTTTGGCGGTTCTTTTGTATATAGTCTTCATTTTTACAGTGCAAAATCAAACGTGTGTTTATTCTGAAAATGCTTCGATAATACTCTTAATCAGTTTGATGGTTATAAATACATAAAAAGCACCAAACAGAAATACACCTGCAACAGTTAAGCGCAATATTTCTTCAGGAACCTGATTGAAAAATGGCAGGGCAAAATAACCAGCGGTAAAAATAACCACCAAGATAGTTAAAGATTTCCAGTACTTCCCTACCAGTCCACCTGAGAATTGTTTGCGAAGTGTGATAACCATATACATACAATACGCCATAAACACAGCGGCCAATATAAAAACATAATTTGCTATATCCATGATTTTCTCTTGTTTGTTTATTATTTAGTCTATATTATTCTATACTAAGAACACGGTATTGGAAACCTGTTCACAATAATTAGCTTAACAATATGAATAATTGTTACACAAACTATCCAGATTCTTCATATTTTAGCAAAAGAAGCATAAATTTTGTCTTTTCTGCTGGTTTTTCTCATGTTTGGTAAACTGTTAATAAATTGCCTGCCATAGGGTTTGGTCATTATTCTTTTGTCACAAATCACCAAAATCCCTTTGTCGGTTTCAGATCTAATTAATCGCCCAACGCCTTGTTTAAGTGCAATAATAGCCTTGGGCAATTGATAATCAAAAAAAGCATTGCCGCCATTATCAACAATGCGGTTAATGCGCGCTTGCAGAACGGGGTTATCTGGATGAGCAAAAGGCAGTTTGTCTATGATGACACAAGAAAGGTTGTCGCCTGCCACATCCACTCCTTCCCAAAAACTGGCAGCACCCAGCAACACGCCATTTCCTGCATCACGAAAGTCTGCCAATATTTGATGGCGGCTGCCTTGCCCCTGAACAAATAGCGGTTTTTCCAGTTTGTCATGAAAAAATTTCGCTGCATTGTTCAAAGCACGGTGTGAGGTAAATAAAAAGAACACCCCTCCTTTTGTTTGTTCTATCAATGGCAAAACGTGCTCACATATTTCTTGGTTAAAATTAAAATCATTGGCATCAGGCACATCTCTGGGCACATAAATCATGGCATTGCTTTCATAATCAAAAGGACTGTCAACCAATAACGTCTCACTCTCAAAAAACCCTGTTTCTTTTTGGAAATGGGTAAATGACTGGTTAACTGCCAAGGTCGCGGAGGTCAATATCCAAGCCGCTTTATTTTCTTCTCGGAATTTTGTCAATGGATCTGAAATATCTATCGGTGTCTTGTGAATAATAAAAAATTGATTGCGGTTTTCATACCAGTATATATAGTCCGATTTTAATTTCCCCAACAGTTCTTCAATAAATGCCACCAAAGTTTCACATCTAACAAAATTTGAATTTAAACCCTTTGATTGTGCTGCTATTGGTTTTAATACTTCTGCCAATTGAAACAAAGATTCTTTGAGCAGTTCTAAATGTTCAAAATTCGCTTTCTTTGCTAGTAAGTTCTTCAAAGTATCAGAATCTTTTACATCTGCATACTGCAAATACAGATCCCTTAGAGCCTGTTCTACATTGCTGATTTGTTTAGTAATTGCAGCAAAAGCTCCTGTGACTTCACCCGCTTCTTTGGTGGTATCATTGAGCAAATCTTTGCACTGATAGGAAGAAAACGATTGACTAAAAAACCGCGAAGCTATATCCGGCACTTGATGGGCTTCATCCAAAATAATGACTTCGGCATCGGGCAGCAATTCACCAAACCCTTCTTGTTTTAATGCCATATCGGCAAATAACAAATGGTGATTGACCACCAAAATATCTGCCTCCATCGCTTTTCTGCGTGCTTTCATCACCAAACAATCGACATAGCTCGGGCACTCTGAACCCAAACAATTTTCAGCTGTTGAGGTGACATGTCGCCATATTAAATCATTTTCAGGCACGGTCTCTAGTTCTGCTTTGTCCCCTACATTGGTTTTATGCGACCATTTTTCAATCAGTTGCAAAGGCATTGCCAAATCAGGATTGTGCGCAATGCGCGAATGCAAGGCATTGTACATGCGGTGATGGCAAAGATAATTAGATCGGCCTTTTAACAACCTGATCTTGGGCTTTAAATCCATTATTTCTAAAACCTTGGGCAAATCTCGATAGAACAATTGTTCTTGTAAATTTTTGGTTCCGGTTGAAACAATGGTTTTTTTGTTTTGTAAAATAGCAGGCACCAAATAGGCGAAGGTTTTGCCTGTGCCGGTTCCTGCTTCGGCGATTAGTGTTCCGTTTTCAGCAATGGTGTGCATAATTTTGTCTGCCAATGTCAGTTGCACTTCTCGGACTTTAAAGCCCTTTAGTTTTTTAGCAAATACTCCTTTTTCACCCAAAACATCAACGGTGCTCATGTTAATACCTTCATGCTAAAATCTATTCGGCAGTTTGACTTGGCAATTTTCTGTTTGTTCTAGTGCCTTGGTTTGTTGTGCATAGTAACCCGTTTTACCTGCGGCTATCGCCAGTATTCTCCAAGACTTTTTACATATTGTGCCTTTAGATGGGCCGTTTTTTGTGGCGATTCCTGCCCAATATTGCGCCTGTTTATAGTTGCCTTGATGCAATGAAATTTCGGCAATTAATTGGCTGATTTGAGGTGCGTTGGGCTGGATTTCATAAGCCCTTTCCAAACTGGCTATGGCCTGAGTAAATTGGTTGTTTTGATAAAACTTTTGTGCCTGATTGTATAAACTGCGAACCGCACTGTTCATCAAAGGCAAGGTTTGAATCACCGAATCATCCAAGCCATCTGCATTGATTTGATTATCAATACTGGCATCTTTCACATCTGCGGGTGGTGCCTGTCGTTTGGGAAGCATGTCACAAGCAGCGATTGTTAATAGGATAAAAAGCAGTAAAGGTATGCGCACTGTAGATTCTTAAAATTAAAGAAAAATATTTTAACAGAATAAGCTGTCCAATGAGAAATTAACCACAGACAATTGACGATTTAAATTGGTAAATCTAATTGAATCGAGGCATCTTTATCGTCAAACTGTATGCCCAAACCAATCAATCTCACCGGTTTTTTGCCACGTTGCCAGGCAATTTTGATCAGTTGTAGGTAAGTGAAATCGTCCAGTTCTGTTGCTGATGTTTGTGCTGTTGTGGTTTTGAAATTATTGAAACGCAATTTTACATACAGGGCTTTGATAGAGGGTTTTTGTTTTTTTTGGCTAGACTCAAAACGCTTAATTAATTCCTCATACAATCTGGGTATTTCATCTAAACACTTTACTAAAGTAGCTCTATCATGAACAAAAGTATCTTCAATACTCAATGATTTGCGAATACTACTGGTTGCAACAGGGCGGTTATCGACACCCCGAGATAAATTATACAGTTGATCTCCGAATTTACCAAAGTAGTTGTGTAATTCTTGGGTTGATAGATTTTGTAAATCTGCACAGGTATTGATGCCGAGTTTTTGCATTTTTTTGTTAGTTACTTTACCTACCCCGAATATTTTTTTAACGGGTAAATCAATCACAAACCGTGCAACGTTATTGGGTGTAATAACAAATTGCCCATTGGGCTTGTTCCAATCGCTGGCTATTTTTGCTAAAAATTTATTGGGCGCAATGCCTGCTGATGCTGCTAGATTGTGTTCGTCCATGATTTGTTTCCTGATCTTTTGCGCAATCAGTGTTGCAGAACCCTTACACTGTTTACAATCGCTGACATTCAGAAAGGCTTCATCCAATGAAAGTGGCTGGACTATTGAGGTATACTCTCTAAATATCGCCTGAATTTTTTTTGAAACTTCACGGTACAGAGCCATATTTACTGGTAACATAATCAACTGTGGGCATTTCTTTACAGCTTGACTCATGGGCATAGCCGAATGTATGCCAAATTTCCGCGCCTCATAATTGCAAGCGGCAACGACCCCTCGGGTTTCAGGTTTTCCTCCGACGGCAACAGGCTTGCCTTTTAAACAGGGGTTTTCTCGCGTTTCCACTGCCGCATAAAAACAATCCATATCAATGTGAATGATTTTTCTCACAAGATTTTATGTTTTCCAGTCGCCATATTGTCCAGTTTATAATCACCAATACTTAAACGAATCAACCGCAACACTGGTAGCCCAATATGTGCCATCATTCTTCTAACCTGTCGATTGCGGCCTTGGTTGATGGTGATTTCAACCCAAGTGGTCGGGCTGTTTTCGCGTTGTCTAATGGGCGGCTCACGTTTCCAAACAAAATCAGGTTGTTTGATTAGTAATTTTGCTTTAATAGCCACCGCTTTTCCATCTTTTAATTCTATACCCTTTCTTAACTTATCCAAAGCAGGGTATTTTGCAACACCCTCAACTTGTAGCAAATAGACTTTATCTACCTTCTTTATTGGGTTGGCCAATGAATTTTTTAATTTCCCATCGTCGGTGAGTAACATTAAACCTTCAGAGTCATAATCCAAACGCCCTATTGAATAGATTTTTTTGATGTCAATGAAATCAGCCAAAGTTTGCCGACCATTTTCATCGGTGAATTGGCTAAGAACATGATAAGGTTTGTTGAAGGCGACTAACATTATTAACAATTACGGTTTAAATTTATTGAGCTGTATATCTTTTAAAATTTTATAATGTTTAGTGTTGCCAGTGAGCAAAGGTACACCACATGAAGTGGCTGTTGCAGCAATTAATGCATCTGCCAATTGTAATGAATGACTCAAAAAATTCTGCTCAACATAAAACATTGCTCTGTTTGAAATATCTTCATTGACATAAAGTATTGTAGCCTGCCATGATTTCAACGCTTTTCTTAAAGCCGCTAATTCATGTTTGTTTCGCATGCCTTGGACTAACTCCATATAGGTTATCACAGAAATATTAAACCCTTTTGACTCTTCAATTATCTTGAATGCTTTAGAGTTGCCTTTCATATACCAAATAATAACATCGGTATCAATCAGCATGATTTCTGCCCTTTCTTAGGTTTCTGATATGTTTATCAACACCTTTGATTTTGTCGTTGTTTTTCCAAATACCAAACAATTCGTTAACTTGAGTATCGTCTTTTTTTTCATCCAATGGCGTTAATTTTGCACAGGGTTTTCCGTGATAACTGATGATCACTTCTTCGCCTCTTTTTACTGTATTAAGCAAGTCATTTGTTTGAAATCTTAAGTCTTTAGCAGTTGCTTTCATTATTTGTGTCTAACCTATTTATTTACACTTTAAAGTATAAATAATTTAACATTGCTTATCAAGAATTAATCCTTTTTTATTATTTTATATAACCGTCTTGGTGAGTTTTCAAAACTACCATTACTCATAAATACCACGGTGCTGTTTTCGTCACATAAATCTTTTATAACAACTAATAATGCATCAACCGACTCCATAGTGTGTACACCTTGATTTTTAAGTTTTACTACCACTTGGTTTTCCCAGCTTAAATTTGGATAGTTCATCACTATAGCAATATCAGCACCTTTTAAAGATCCTGGTAAAGCTTGGGCATGAGCCCCAGAACGCATGGAGTTGCTTCGTGGTTCAAAAATAACGATTAGTTGTTGCTTTCCAATCTTATTTTTTATGCCTTCAATGGTGGCAGCAATAGCCGTTGGGTGATGGGCAAAATCATCATAAATCTTTATGCCTTGTGCTTGTCCAATAAACTCCATACGGCGTTTTATACCCTGAAATTTTTCTAGTGCTTTGGCAGAATCTTCTAAAGCAACCTTTTGCTGCAATGCCGCTGCCATAGCAGCAATACCATTAAGCATATTGTGTTTGCCCGTTAAATTCCAATTCACCTTGGTTTGTTTTTTACCTTTAAAGTGCACGTCAAATTCAGAACAGTCTGGCTCAATAGGTTTTGCCCAAATATCTGCCGAGTCATCCATACCAAACGTTAATATCGGTGTCCAACATCCCATTTTTATAACATCCGATAAATTATCATCCTCATTATTAACAATCAACACTCCATCATTCGGAATGGTGCGGACAAAGTGATGAAATTGTGTTTTTATGGCATCAAGATCAGGGAAAATATCCGCGTGATCAAATTCCAAATTATTTAAGATAGCAATATTGGCATGATAGTGAACGAATTTTGAACGCTTATCAAAAAAAGCCGAATCATATTCATCGGCCTCAATCACAAAACAATCAGTATCAGTATTGCGTGCAGAAATGCCAAAATCTTGTGCCACACCGCCAATCAAAAACCCAGGATTGTGTTGATTGTCTTCCAGTATCCAAGCCAGCATGGAAGATGTGCTGGTTTTTCCATGTGTTCCTGCCACCGCAAAGACTTTTTTGTGGCGCAGCAAATGTTCGCCCAGCCATTGGGGTCCAGAGCTGTATTGTTGCGGACTTTTTAATAAGGATTCTATTGCTTCCATTCCGCGGGTCATGACATTACCAACGACAACTTCGTCATAGTCTTTCTGTAACACGGAATCATCGTATCCTTGATGCATTTCAATACCGAGCTCTTCTAATTGCGTACTCATTGGCGGATAGACATTTTTGTCCGACCCGTTAACTTCATATCCCAAAGAACGAGCCAATACAGCCAAACCACCCATAAAAGTGCCACAAATGCCCAGTATATGTATTTTTTGTTTATTCATTCGGTCATTTTATCAGATATAATTCACTCATGAGTAGAGATTATGACAAATTTGTAGATGCCAAGGGCTTAAAGTGCCCACAGCCCTTATTGTTAGCAAAACAGGGAATTGGTCAAATTGAACAAGGACAAATACTTTTACTTGAAACCACTGACCCGCACACTGATTTGGATCTAGAAGTATGGTGTGAAAGATTTGGTCACAAAGTCATACACAGCAACGAAAAAAACAGTATTCTTAAATTTTGGTTAGAAAAAGGTTAAGCAAACCTTTGTCATTTATCCTGAATATTCCATAAAGCCATTCAGGTTAGAATGATTAAAGAGTTATCGCACAGTGGCGCGGAGGCACAGCGGAAGGTCAATTTTTTTGTCCGCAGATGACGCAGAATAACGCAGATAAAAAATTAACTGTATCGCTTTTTACTTTAGAAAAATGTGATGGTTATGTGTTTTATTGAGTTCACAAGTTTAAATATACGTTAAACGTTTTAGAATAAAATATGAAAAAACACCTTAAAATTTATGGCTCTATGTGAAATAGAGTTAACCAAGTTTATTGCAGGAAAGGACCCTAATACAGTATTACATCTGCGTTAATCTGCGTCATCTGCGGACAAAAAATCCTTTGATCTTCCGCTGTGCCTCCGTGCCGCTGTGCGATAAAAATCATTTTCTTTAAAACTTATTCTACCAATACAGGTACATCTTAATTATAATTCACATCCTTTGAAACTTAACACACAATATGAATCACGCCCAAATCATTGCACAAGCCATTAATGCTCAACCCAACCAAGTCACAGCCGCGATTGGATTATTAGACGATGGTGATACGGTGCCATTTATCTCACGTTACCGCAAAGAAGTAACCGGCGGATTAGATGATACACAGTTGCGTTTGTTGGATGAAAAGTTAACTTACTTGCGTGAACTGGATGACCGACGTGCAACGGTGATGGACGTAATTAAAGAGCAAGGCAAACTAACCGATGAATTAAGGCTGGCAATAATGACAGCTGATACCAAAACTCGTTTGGAAGATTTGTATTTGCCGTTTAAAAAGAAACGCCAAACTAAAGCACAAATTGCACGCAAAGCAGGGCTTGAGCCTTTATTGCAAGATTTGATAAATCAGCCAAGTGACAATATTGATGAACTGGCACGAAAATACCTAACAGACGAGGTAAAAACTACCGATGATGCGCTTGATGGCGCTCGTCAAATTGCCTTGGAAGAAATTGCCGAGGATGCCGATTTGATCCAACAACTGCGTGATTGGTTGTGGGATAACGCTTTGATATCATCTACTTTGGTCAAAAGCAAAGAGAATGAAGCGACTAAATATAAAGACTATTTCGACTTTGCCGAAAAAATCAACAAAATTCCATCACATCGGATGCTAGCAATCTTGCGTGGACGCAATGAAGGCTTTTTGAGCTTAAAAATTGATGTTAAGCTCGATGATGGGCAACAACACCCTGCAGTTGGGCGAATCATTAACCGTTTAAACTGGGATGTTACAAATTCCGCTTGGTTAATGCGCACCATTGGACTGGCTTGGATTGCCAAATTGCATGTCCGTTTGTCTCTACAGTTGACAAACCAGGCGCGCGAAGGCGCAGATGGCGAAGCGATTAAGGTGTTCTCACGCAACATGAAAGATATTTTATTGGCCGCTCCTGCTGGCAGTAAGGCGACTTTGGGTTTAGACCCGGGATTTCGCACAGGTGTCAAAGTCGTGGTGGTTGATAAAACAGGCAAACTCACCGACACAGCCGTTATTTACCCACACGCACCACAAAAGCAGTGGGACAAATCTAAACACGTATTGGCAGGCCTGTGCATGAAACACAACATTGAACTCATCAGCATTGGTAATGGCACAGCATCGCGAGAAACCGATCAATTGGCTGCCGAACTATTGTCAGACTTTAAAGACATCAAGGCGCAAAAAATCATGGTTTCAGAAGCGGGCGCCTCTATCTATTCTGCATCAGAATCAGCTGCTAAGGAGTTTCCAGATTTAGATGTGACTTATCGAGGTTCGGTTTCAATTGCACGCAGATTACAAGATCCGCTTGCAGAGTTGGTCAAAATTGAACCCAAAGCTATTGGCGTTGGACAATATCAACATGATGTTAATCAAGTGCAACTGAACAAAGCATTGGGAGATACTGTTGAGGATTGTGTAAATTCGGTGGGTGTTAATGTGAACACTGCCTCACCTGCTTTATTAAAATATGTGGCAGGAATTTCTGAGTCTGTGGCCCAAGAAATCATCAATTATCGCGATGAAAATGGCCGTTTTGACAACCGCAAACAGTTGCTAAAAGTCAAACGATTGGGCGACAAAATGTTTACCCAGTGTGCAGGGTTTTTGCGCATTCGCAATGGTAAACAACCACTTGATGCCTCCGCCGTGCATCCAGAGTCCTATGGCTTGGTAGAAAATATCGTTAAAAGTTTAGACTGTAAAATCCAAGATGTTATTGGTAAATCGGATCAATTATCCCGTATCAATGCCCGTGATTTTGCCAACGAACAATACGGACTAGAAACCGTCAAAGACGTGATAGCCGAACTTAAAAAACCGGGTCGTGATCCACGTGGAGAATTCAAAACAGCCACTTTTGATGACAGTGTGCACAAAATTTCTGACCTCAAAGAAGGCATGAAGCTCGAAGGCGTAGTTACTAATGTCACTGCTTTTGGCGCGTTCGTTGATATTGGTGTTCACCAAGATGGGTTGGTACATATTTCGCAACTGGCCGATGTCTATGTCAAAGACCCAAGTGATGTGGTCAAAGCTGGGCAAATCATCAAAGTCACCGTTATGGAAGTCGATATCGCCCGAAAACGCATTGCATTATCTGCCAAAACAGGTGCAAAACCAAACACGTCATCTAAAAGCACTAAAGGAGCACTGGATAAAAAGCCACAAGCTAAGAAAAGCTATCCAAAAAACAACCACCGTCAATCAAATCAAGTTAGCAATAGTCCATTTGGGTCGTTGGCAGATGCTTTTAAGAATGCCAAGAAAAAGTAAAATATACTTTTCCTGCATTTAGAATGTAGGTTGGCGCAGAACGAAGTGAAGCCCAATATTGCGATGTATAGGGAAACACTATTTTTGACTAGGATTGTTGTTTAATGTATTTCCCAAATCCCGATATAGAAAACACAATGACAGCACAAGCCTTTAATGCACCTAAGAAACCAGTAAAAAGCCTCATTACCAATAAGATGTATTTGATTTTTGTTGATTCCTTATGCACGCCAAGTACTTGTACTCTCAAATTCGTTTCTATATCTGGATCTGGGTATTTAATTAATTTGTGAGTTGGTCGAAAGCCTGTTGTTGGGCTTCGTACCTCAGCACCAACCTACAAATGATTTTAAATTATTTTTTTCGCTGTGGGCGCTGTGCTGCTGTGCGATTATTTGTTTTTGTAATCAATGCTTGTGCCCAATAATTTTTTGTTCATCGAATTTTGAAAAATAACTGGTGAGAAACCAATAAGAATGGAAGACGATGTTGGTGAGGTTTTTCCAGTAGTCTTTATAGGGTTTCCGCCTGCTATTCGATAGAATTCACCACCATCAAAACCAAAACAAAATCGGCGAGATTCCAGTATTTAGCAAGCGCCTGTCCTTAATCTCGATTTAATCTCTACATTTGGTGTGAGTTAGTTCTATACCATTCGAGCCCGATCGAACTAATATCAAACTCTTTTTCTCATTATATAAACAGTAACAAAGGCAATTATTGAGAAATATAGAGTTTGCGCTCCTGTGTTAAAAAAGAATATACTATCAAATTTATGATTAAGTGCATATTTTACAGTTGCAGTCATTGCAGTAAGATAGATTCCCGTAAGCAATATCAATGAAATATATAAAGATATTTTTGGAAGCATTTGCGCTAATATTGCAAACAGGCCATAAACAAACAGCAAAAGAAAAAAGACATGAATATATCTTTAGCGCATGTAGGATTACACAAAACAAGCAAAGGAATAAATAGCAAGCCTGCAAAAAAGATAGCCTCGATTATGCCACTGAATTTATAATCCGCTCCACTGCCTTTGATAAAACTAAAACCATATCTACTCACAATCAACTCCTTTGTTAATGTTGCTTGTATGTGATTATATCACGTTAAACTCAATGAAACAATGTGTCAAAAGTCACTTTGTATTTTGATAGTAAAATAGTTACTTCTCGTAGTTTTTTAAACCATTAGTTTCTTTCCCAAAGAGTTTCTTCTATTCTTTCAAGCTCACCCCAAACTATTTTTACTTTGGGTGTATCACTTAATAATCCATGAACTTCTATGTCAATTGATTGATCCATACAAAAACTTAAACACATAATTGCATAATCGTGCCTAATAGTATATTTGTCTAATATTAGTCGGGTATACTCTAAATCATTAAACTCTTTAGGGTTGTTAGGTAATCTTTTTAATGTGCGTTTTAAGTACCTTCCTTTTTCTGCAAATCCTTTAAAATCAGTGTATATTTTTTCTAACCTTTGTTGGGACAAAGAATGAGCATATTTATATTGTTTGGATTTTTCGTTACAACTGTGTTCTGGGTTCATGGAACTTAGTAAACTTAACAAAGTTAGGAAAGCAATAATTCTATCTAAGAATCTATAAACCTTGATCATTGCTTTTTTTATATATTTTTCAACCATTTTATTTTTTCAATTTGATTTAAAAATAAGATAATTGAATAGTACAAAAGTTCAGTAATAATGTTTTTTTTTAACGTTGGGCTTCACTTCGTTCTGCGCCAACCTACAAATGATTTTAAATTATTATTTTCTTTCGCTGTGTCGCTGTGCGATTATTTTTTTGCAATCAACGCTTATACCCAATAATTTCCTGCTCGCCGGGTTTTGAAAAATACGCTTCGTCTGTCATTTCTAATTCAAAGGGGA
>CAZLZZ010000002.1:0-16872 GCA_964564165.1 uncultured Alcanivoracaceae bacterium
AATGAGAAAACTAGATTGTATAAATTAGACAGAACTTATTAATTGCAGTACTAGTGCCTTGGCTTCGAGCACTTTGCCTTTTTTATTAATTAATACAGCAACTCGAACCCAATTGTGTTCCTGTTTTTTCAATAAATAAATATTTTCAAGACCCCAAAGAAAAAATCCAATAACTTGAGTGTGCTCAAAGACTTTAATGTTAGCTGTTATATTGCTTGAAATTGGTTTTTCATTTTTTGTAGCTGGTAAAAACTTCATTTGCACTATCATTTGTTTTAAAGATTTTGTATTTTTAAGTTTTCGTGGTCTTTTTTTGATTTTATATTGGGTTACTTTGCCCTTATCATCAATTTTCAATTCTACTTTGATACTCAGCAATTTAACGTGGTCTTTAATGGACTGTGTATTTAATTGGGAAATTAATGTCGGTGGACAACTTGCAGATACGCATATTTTTTGGTATTGATTAAATGCCCCATATGAGCTTATCAAACTTGATTGCGCTGTTTTAATGATTTTTTCTTGAGTGGATTCAAAGTGTGGAATTGATGATTTATCATCATGCCATGTCAGAAGTTGACTATCAATCTCCCCTCTTTTATCGATAACGATTACATCAACAAAATCATTTTTAGCCGATTTGTCAATGGTCAAACTATAAACTGCCATAAAAGGTTCTTCTGATGGTTTATTGGCTGCCATTTGTTCAAGTGGTGATGGTTTTTTTGACATTTCTGGTGAGAGCTTAAACTCAATCTTTTGGGTCGCAATTTGCTCAATGGCAACATTATTCACCCTTTGCGGTGAAAATTTATACCGCGATATCGCTTGAATTGCAGCTTGGTTAAATAGGGATTCAGGTTCAGATGCAATGACCTGAATATCTTTAACCGATCCATTTGTATCCACAACAAATTGTAAATCAACAAATCCTTCAATTCTTTTGAAGACTGCTCGAGCTGGATATTCTGGCGCAATTGTGATAATGGGTTTGAGTTTAGCCGTTACAATGCCTTGTGAATAAGCCGTTTGATATTCAATTACACATACAAGTAAAAGAAGAGTTTTCATTTTCTGTTCTTTTTAAGTTTAACAGGAAAAGTCTTAAACAAATGACGTAGGAAAGATTCTTGTTTTTTATCTTTTGTGACTTTACCTCCTTTAAAATAGGCACTAGTCCATAGTAATTGTCCATCATGTGAAATCAACACCGCGTTAAAATTATTAGCTGACATTTGCCAACCTGTGTATAAACCCAGTGTTAGAATTGTCGTCGCAACAGCTTGACCAATAGATTTTTTAGTCGGTATTTTTACCCCAGTAGCAATCAACAACAAAACAGCTTCACTTTGCCTAAGTCCCAGTCTTTGTATTCTAGTAAAGTCTTTATCAGACATAACTTCTAAATAATTTCTCTTCTCTTTGCGAGTCTTTACTATTGCGTATGATCTATCGACAAGTGGATTAAGTTCGTGTAAAAAAGCATCTTTCTCAGGATTTTTGATGGACTCGTCAATAACAGGCAACATGATTTTATGACTGCTATCCAAATAATCTGGGATATAGACATTATCGGATTCGTACAATCCTACAGTTGCAATAGAATGTATAAATTGTGTTTTTAATGTGCCTTTGAATAATTCCATCAAATTAATGAAAAGTTCCTTTCCTAAATTTTGATTATATTCTAAGTTCATTCCTACTGTTTTATCAGGCATATCCTCAATTAAAGTTGTATCGGTGAGAACATAAATAGTTTCTAATGATTTAACAAGCGTTTTATTTTTATCAAAAAGACTCTTCTTTGCATGAACAGTTGTTGCTGAAACAAGAATTAAAATAAGCACAGTTTTAATTTTCATGGATGGTATTACCTTTATATAAATTTGAGTGTTTCTATTTCAGTTGTTAAGCCAATCTTACTTAAAATTAAATTTGTACACAAGTTCTTATGCAATTATTTTGTTTACATGTAAAACCTGTGCTTTTTTAAACCTTCGTGATTACTTAATCTTCATGAATACGATTTTAAAAAATACATTTTCTTAATTTTATTTATGAACTTTGCGTTACGCTTTGCACAAAAAAGCCCGTGAGTTTCCACTCACAGGCTTTTGTCTTCCTTGATTTTAAAAATCCTTTTTTATGAAATCCTTTTCGTGTGTTTCTTTACTTCCCTGTTAATTCGATCACGTCACGATTTTTCTCAACTGTTTTCAGGCCAATCCCTTTGACTTCAGTTAAAGATTCTATCGTCTTGAAATTTCCATTGGCTTCGCGATATTCTACTATGGCTTGGGCTTTTTTAGCGCCAACTCCATTTAGTTCCTCAGCTATTGCGCTAGCATCTGCTGTGTTTACGTTTACTGCAAAAATTGATTGGCTAAATAATGTTAAGCCAGTGATTGCTGTTAATAAAAATTTGTTCATGTTGTTTCTCCATTTATATTTTTAATATATTATCGCGTCATTGCGATGGGTATCTTTGGTTAAGATGGTGTCCATTGTAAGGATTTTGAATTCATTGTGAATCAGCAAAATACTTTTTGTTTATAGGAAATTGCTAACACTGTTTAGAAAAACTCCTACAATTGACATGTATTTGTAGTCAACAAATCTAATCTAACTTTGGGTCGAATACGGTTTGTTGCATTGGTTTTGTTTTTAAATATTGAAGATTGTCGACTAATTCATTAACATTAGAGATAACTAATATAAAACAAATTATCATGAGAACAATATTACTTTTAAGCTCAGCCCTTCTATTAAGCGCATGTAATCAACGAACCATCAGCTACAATGAAATAGGAACGCGTACCGAAGCCAGCAAAGACATGATTAAAGAGTTTGCTGGTCAATTAAAAGGCAAGCTACAAACCGCCATGAAATCAGGCGGCCCAATTGCTGCCATGACAGTTTGTAATGAGCAAGCGCCATTGATTGCCAAAGAGCTATCAGAAAAATCAGGCTGGACGATCTCACGCACCAGTTTAAAACCAAGAGCCACAAAACCCGATGCTTGGGAAACCTCTATCATGCAAAGTTTTGAACAAAGGCATGCCGATGGCGATAAATTCAAAAGCTTATTTAACCAAGACATTGTTGAGGTTGATGGTAAGGCCAGTTTTAGGTTCATGCAGGCAATTGAAACCAAGCCGGTTTGTTTAATCTGTCATGGGGATAATGTTGCGGCACCAATTTCTGAGAAAATAGCAGAGCTTTATCCTGATGATAAAGCCATTGGATTTAAGTTGGGAGATATACGTGGTGCTTTTAGTATTGTTCAGCCTTTGGATTGAGTGAAACCAATAGCGCAGCTAAAGCAGCGGTTCCGAGTGTCAAGCATCAATATCGGGTATCAACATACTTTCCATGTGAGTAATGCTGTCCTTTAGACGCAATTTGCGTTTTTTTAAGCGTTGGATTTTGAGCTGATCGGGGTGTAGTGATTCTATCATTTCATGGATGATTTCATCCAGGTCACGGTGTTCACTGCGCAGTTCTAGTAATTTTAATTCGAGTGTTCTAATGTCTTGTTGTTGCACAGTTTTTATTTACTTATGGCTCATGAATCATACAATATAACACTTTTAATAAGATTTTCAATATTTGATGCAAGATAAAGCCTTCATAAAAATTCAAAACAAACTCAAACGATTAACGGGTAAAGCCATTGCTGACTTCAATATGATCCAAGACGGCGATAAAATAATGGTCTGTCTGTCCGGCGGAAAAGACTCTTATGCCATGTTGGACATACTGTTGTTGTTACAAAAAAAAGCACCGATAAAATTTGAAATACTGGTGGTTAACCTAGATCAAAAACAACCCGGTTTCCCTGAACATATTTTGCCCGAATATTTATCAGAACTCGGTGTTGATTATCGCATCATTGAGCAAGACACCTACAGCATTGTAAAAGAAATCATTCCAGAAGGAAAAACCACCTGTGGGTTGTGTTCAAGATTGCGCCGAGGGATTTTATACAGCTTTGCCGAAAAACATAACTGTACAAAAATTGCTCTGGGTCATCACCGCGATGATCGTGTCGAAACCTTGTTTCTGAATATGTTTTTTGGCAGCAAACTCAAATCCATGCCGCCAAAATTGTTTTCTGATGATGGCAAACACACGGTCATTCGACCATTAGCCTATTGTGCAGAAGTCGATATTATTGCCTATGCTGATATGGCTGATTATCCAATTATTCCCTGTAACCTTTGTGGCTCGCAAGACAACTTACAACGTCAGGCATTAAAAATGATGCTACAAGATTGGGAACGAATCAACCCAGGCAGAATAGAAAACATTTCAAGAGCCATGAGCAATATTGTGCCTTCGCATTTGGCAGATACTCAAGTGTTTGATTTTACGGGGTTGATTTCTTAGTTGCTGTTTCCTTAGCTGCTGTTGTCTTAGGTTTGGTTTCTTTTTTAGTATCATTTTTTGTTGAATCGGCTAGGTTCTTTTTCTTACCACCCTTAAAGTCCGTTTCATACCAACCAGTGCCTTTTAAGCGAAACCCTACAGCAGAAATTTGTTTTTTTAAAGACTCTTCGCCGCAACTGGGGCAAAGAGTTAACGGCTCATCACTCATCTTTTGTAGTTTTTCTAATGACCCATCACAGGCATTGCATTTGTATTCGTAAATTGGCATAGTATTTTATATTGTTGTTTAATTGATGCTTACTTGGGTGGTTAGCCGTATAGGTTATGAAGCCAACTACCCAAGTTAGACATTATTGTGATTTATTTGGATAATTCAACTTTTTGAATACAATTTTATCATTTTCAAAGGAGACGCCAATGGTGTCGCCATTGATGAACTTTCCTGACAACAAGGCTTTTGACAATGGATTTTCCAATTCATCTTGTATCGCTCGTTTCAAAGGTCTTGCGCCATAAACGGGGTCATAGCCAATATTGCCAATATGATCTAGTGCCTTGTCGCCAACAGTTAACACAATTTCTCTTGGGGCCAAACGCTTGGCCAGTGACTTAATTTGTAAAGCTGCAATTTTACGAATATTGTCGCGGGTCAATGGGTGGAAGACCACGATGTCATCAACTCGGTTGATAAATTCTGGGCGAAAATGTCTGCCAACAATTTCCATTACTGAAGATTTCATGTCGGCATAATCACCACCGGCTTTTTCTTGAATAATGTCTGAGCCCAAGTTTGAAGTCATAATAATCAAGGTGTTTTTAAAATCAACGGTGCGGCCCTGGCCATCGGTTAAACGGCCATCATCGAGAACTTGTAACAATATATTGAACACGTCTTGATGGGCTTTTTCTACTTCGTCTAATAAAATTACTGAATAAGGTTTGCGCCTGACTGCTTCGGTAAGGTAGCCGCCTTGTTCGTAACCCACATAGCCAGGAGGTGCGCCAATTAATCGTGCAACCGAATGTTTTTCCATGAATTCTGACATGTCAATGCGCACCATATTGTCACTGGAATCAAACAGAAAGTTTGCTAAAGATTTACACAGTTCGGTTTTGCCCACACCTGTTGGCCCTAAAAATAAAAACGAACCAATGGGGCGATTAGGATCAGATAAACCAGCTCGTGAACGACGTATAGCATCGGATACTGCTGTCACAGCTTCTTCTTGGCCAATTAGCTGTTTGTGTATTTCTGCTTCCATGTTCAATAGCTTGTCCTTTTCACCTTGCACCATTTTGCTAACAGGAATGCCAGTCCATTTTGCCACCACTTCGGCAATTTCTGCTTCAGTGACACGAAAGCGCAACAAGGTAAAGTCTTGCTCTTCGGCTTTGCTTGCTGTTTCAATTTGCTTTTCTAAATCTGGGATGTCGCCGTACTGTATTTTGGAAATTTTGGCATAATCATTGGTGCGCATGGCTGTTTCCAACTCTGCTTTGGCAGCTTCTAGTGCTTCTTTTAAGTGAGTTGTACCTGCCACTGCTGCTTTTTCGGATTTCCAGACTTCGTTGAGGTCTGAGAATTCGCGTTCCATGATTTCAATGCGGTCTGCTAATTCTTTGCGGCGTTTTTTTGAAGCGTCGTCTTTCTCATTCTTTAAGGATTCTTTTTCAATCTTTAATTGAATCATCTTGCGCTCTAAATGATCAAGTTTTTCAGGTTTAGAATCAATTTCCATGCGGATACGCGATGCCGCTTCATCCATTAAATCAATGGCTTTATCCGGCAAATTTCTATCACTGATATAACGGTGCGATAATGTCGCTGCTGCGACAATGGCAGGGTCGGTTATTTCTACGCCGTGATGAACTTCGTAACGTTCGTTTAAGCCACGCAAAATGGCAATGGTGTCTTCAACAGAAGGTTCATCGACGATAATTTTTTGAAATCTGCGGGCAATAGCCTTATCCTTTTCAACATATTGGCGGTATTCATCAAGCGTAGTTGCGCCAATGCAGTGCAATTCGCCACGGGCAAGTGCTGGTTTGAGCATATTGCCCGCATCCATTGAGCCTTCGGCTTTGCCCGCTCCAATTAATGTGTGCATTTCATCGATAAATAAAATGATATTGCCTTCTTGTTTGAATAATTCTTTGAGTAAAGATTTTAAACGTTCTTCAAACTCACCTCTGTATTTAGCTCCAGCAATAAGAGAACCCAAATCAAGTGATAAAACTCTTTTGTTTAACATGCTTGAGGGTACTTCATTGTTGACAATGCGCTGTGCCAACCCTTCGACAATGGCAGTTTTCCCCACACCTGGAGCGCCAATTAAAACAGGGTTATTTTTGGTTCTGCGAGATAAAATTTGTATCATTCTGCGGATTTCTTCATCGCGACCAATTACTGGGTCGAGTTTGTTTTTTTCTGCTTTGGCAGTTAAATCCTGGGTGTATTTGTCTAAAGCCCCCCGATTTTCTTCGGCATTTTGTTCGTTCACACTTTCTCCTGCGCGCATGTCTTCAATGGCTCTGCCAATATCGCCTTGAGTTGCACCTGATTCTTCAAGTGCTCTAGCGGTTCTGTCTTTAACTTGTAAAACAGCCAAAATAAACAGTTCACTGGCAATGTATTTGTCGTTTCTTTGTTGTGCTAACTTATCGCACAGATTCAGTACCCGAATTAAATCATTGGATAAGTTGATTTGGCCTTCGTTTCCAGAAACTTGTGGCAAGTTATCAATAATCTCATTGAGTTTAATTTTCAAAGCGCCTACATCAACATTGGCCTTTATCAATAGTGACTTGGTGCTTGATCCTTGTTGGTCAATTAAAGCCGATAAAAGGTGTGATGTTTCCACCATGTTATTACCGTTGCCAACTGCAATGGATTGAGATTCTTGGATGGCTTGTTGAAAGTTGCTGGTAAATTTATCAATTTGCATTTTTTACTCGTTATAGGGTTATGTAAAGGCATCTACACTTCTAATATGAGGATATTGTATTAAATTTCAACTGCTTGAATTTGCCGTGAAGAGTATCAAAAGCATAGAGAATTCAGGCTAGCCAAATCATGCTAGCCATTCTGCCTGTCTCACCATCTCGGCGGTATGAGTAAAATAGGTTTTTATTGTCGTGAGTGCAATAGGGAGATTGGGCAATTTCTTTTACTCCCAAGGATTCTAGTTGATAAACAGCAATCTTTTTCAAGTCTGCATGCCAGCCACCTTTTTTGTTTTGGTAAAAACTGTGGGCATATTGTTTGTCTTTATTGACAAATTTTTGCCGGAATTCAACATCGACCCTGTAGGGTTTGTAAGAGATACAAGGGCCTAACCAACATTGTAATTCTTGCGGATCTATGGCCATATTATTGATGGTGTTTTTTAAAATTTCAGAGTACAAACCTTTCCAACCACAATGCACTGCTGCTACCACTGTTGCTTTTTTATCTGCCAATAAAACGGGCAAACAATCGGCCGTTAACACGGTGCAAATAACTTGTTTGTGTTTAGTGAAACAGGCGTCGGCTTGAATTTCTCCTTGCGTTTTGGGAGAATCGGTATATTCGACCACTTTGTTGCCATGTATTTGTTGTAGGAAAACGGGTTTATGGGGAAGGTTTTGCGAATGATATAGGCTTTCTAAATTGATCAAACCATTGGTTTTATCGGGTCCAAAAACCCCAAGGTTCAATGAATCAAAAGGCTTGGTGCTTCTACCTCCCATTCGTGTGGTCTGTAGTGACTGAATAGCAATATTGGTAAAAATTTCGGGGTTTATTATCATAAATGACATTATAACTGATTAATGGGATTTAAAAACTACCTTTTTGATCAATTGTTTATTATAATTAAGGTAATTATCGACTTATATTTTTGTATGCTTTTGAAGACTGTTCAATTTAAATATTTTCAAGTTGTACTTGCAGCCATGCTGTTATGTGCAACTGTGTCTGTATTTGCGGACAATCAACCTCAGTCAGTGTTTTCAACTATTGAAAACTCTCAGCCTTCTAGCAATCCTCAAAATCAAATACTTAACAGCACGCCAAACTCATCGGTTGCTTTAGATTTTTCTATAAAAACAGCAGAGTCTTGGGATGAAAGAGATCAGCCCAGCAATATGATTGTTCAATGCATAAACGGCGATGCAATTACTGGTGTTGAATATACCAATGTGACCATTGAAACTGTAGGAAGTAGCTTTTTTTCAGAAGCTGTGATTTACTTCAGTGATTCTAATGTTGCAAATAATGGATTAAATTTTATAATTGGTAATGGCAATGAAAGTACAGGGGTTGAGGTATTTAATTCTAATGGCGTTGTTGATATTACCGATTCAGGAAACTTGGATGTTATTTCTTTAGCTGACAAAAAGTTTGTCATTCAGTTTTATGAAAGAATCGATGATGAGTTAGCTTCTATTGATGCCCGTTTCACCAATGGCGTTTTAAAAATTTGGGGAGCTAATTTAACAGTTGTTGAGGATTGTCCTTTTGTTTTTTCACCCGGTGGAGAGGTCCAAGGTGTTGATCTTTCAGTGACTTATAGTTTGTCGAACCCAACTAAATCAGGAACAGGAACAACAACAAAATCCAACCAAATTGGAGATACAGTCTCTTTTGATATCGTTGTGACCAACGAAAGCCCGCCTGCTGCAATTGACGTTCTGATTGAAAACATGTTGTCTGCCAACTTGGAATTTGTAGAGCTTAGTTGTGATGACGGAACTTCTATTGCCAGCCCCGACTCTATTGCTGCGGTGAATGTCAATGATATTGCTGGACTTGGACTATTAAACTGTACAATGACTGCTAACATTATTACAGTAGGTTCTAT
Source organism: uncultured Alcanivoracaceae bacterium (assembly GCA_964564165.1). Classification (GTDB taxonomy): domain Bacteria; phylum Pseudomonadota; class Gammaproteobacteria; order Xanthomonadales; family Marinicellaceae; genus NORP309. Next base: position 9,231 of record CAZLZZ010000002.1, read on the forward strand.
TAATAGCAGTGTTACGGTGAGTGCATCAAACGACCTTAATGTAGCCAACAACTCTGCAGCTATTGTTACTGCTGGCGGCCATGTGATTGTGCCTATCAATAACACATTTGCTTTGTTGTTGATGATTTTAGGGCTTATGTTTCTTGCTCGAAAATACAATAAAATTTAGCCAGTCATTTCCTTGATTTTCTTTAGGGCTATTTGTTCTTTACAATTATTGATTTTTTAAAACTACTAACTTTTCAAAAGTACCAATTTTTTCAAATTACTCTTCAGGAAAATACACATCCCAATCTCCATCGTCTTCTTTTTGGGTTTTGATGTTGTCAAAATCTCTTAACTCTTCTAGTATTTCAGATAAGTCATGGGCGATTTTACATTTGAATTTTACTTGTTCTTCGGTTCCCGGGTGTATAAAAGACAAAACTTGAGCATGCAGTGCTTGGCGTGGAAAAGCCCTGACAACTTCTTTTAACCCAGGCTCTAAATCAGGTTCAACTCTTAGGTGGTTGCCGTATACGGGGTCACCCAATAACTGATAGCCCACATAATGCATGTGTACTCGAATTTGATGGGTTCTACCCGTTTCTAAATTCACTTTGATTGTTGTGTAGTGCTTAAAGTTTTCAAGTATTTCAAAATGAGTAACGGCATTTTTCCCAGTTATACTTACTGCCATTTTTGTGCGATTTTTTTTGTGCCTGCCAATTGCCATGTCTATTCTGTTGCCTTGGTTTAACACGCCTTTGACTATGGCAAAGTATTGGCGGGTTACGGTGTGATCTTTTAATTGATCAACCAAGGAATTATAGGCGCGGGTGGTTTTTGCCACCACCATCAATCCACTGGTTAGCTTATCCAGTCTATGTACAATACCCGCCCTTGGCAATAAAGATTGTTTTTCATTGTGGGCCAGGAGACCATTAAGAAGAGTGTTATCGGGGTTGCCAGAACCAGGGTGTACTAACATTCCTGCTGGTTTATTGATAACAAGAATGTCATCGTCTTCAAACAAAATGTCTAAATCCATTTTTTGTGGCTTGTCTTCTATGACAGGTTCTATATTCACATCTATGTTAATACTTTCGAAGCCTTTTAATTTTTGTTTTGATTTACAGGTTTTGCCATTTATTAGAATTTCTTTGTTTAATATCCACTTCTGAATGGTTCCCCGAGAAAACTCAGGGAACATATTGGATAAGTACTGGTCTATTCTAATTCCAGCATCACTGGGAGTAACTGTACAACTTTGTGTGATTATTTGCGTGTTTTGTTGGTTCATGGCAGTATTTTACAGTATTATGTCGTTGTTTTTGAAAATTGGTTACTATTTAAATGAGAAAAATCATCACCACAGGTTTTGTTATGCTTCTACTTGTAGGAGTTTCCGCATGCAACAAATCAAAGAAAAGAGACTCAGTTGAAGTCACGAGGTTTTCTGCAGAGTCCTTATACAATAAAGCCAAAAGATACATGGATCTAAATATATGGGACAATGCAATATTAAATTATAAAAACTTAAGAAATCAGTACCCGTTTGGCCGTTATGCTGAACAAGGTTCTTTGGAATTGGCCTACAGCTATTATAAAAATTATGAAATGGAACTTGCCATTTCAACCTTGGAAAGGTTTATCAAAAACTATCCAGCGCATGAACATTTAGATTATGCCTATTATTTAAAAGGTTTGATTTATTTTGAAAGTGAACGAGGGTTGATGCAAAAAATAAATCCCGATGAGGCTATCGACAGAAATCAAGAAAATGCCAAGCAATCTTTTGTTGCATTAAAAACATTCATTGAGAAATTCCCCAACAGTAAGTATGCTGCAGATGCTGAACAACGCTTGATTTATTTGCGCAATCAGTTAGCAGCTTATGAATTGCAAGTCGCCAAATATTACTTGCGCAGAAAGGCCTATGTTGCTGCCACCAATCGAAGTAAATATATTGTTGAATCCTTCCAGAAAACCGAGTCTGTAGCAGACGCTATTGCTGTTATGATTGAATCTTATAAAAAACTCGGTCTGCATGACTTGGCATCTACCAGCAAGCTGGTTTTGCAAGCCAATTATCCCAACCACAGTTACCTCAAAAATGAGGAAATTGACTTAGGCACGAAACTATTTTCTATTAAAGATTTGTGGATTTTTAGTAAAAGACAAGAATAAACCAAGAAACGCAAAAAGATAAAAGCAGTGTGCTAACAATCAAAAACAATTATCGCACAGAGGCACTGGCAGAAACCGTGCTGATATGGGCGCATTTATAGACGATTTTGAATAAAACCCAAATCAGTTGAAGTTAAATTTCAGGTGGTTTTCGCTTTTTTATTAGTTCGTAAAGTATTAGAATAGCGCAAATAATCAGTGTGTAGACCACAGTCTTTTGCGCCACTGTTTTTAGCTGTAATGCCCAGATACCAGTTGATGATGGCGGTCCAAACAAGGTCAGCAAAAGATATAAAAACATAATTATATTAAGAAAATAGAGCAGTTTGTTTGATGTAGGGTATGTTTTTTTATCTAGTAAAATATGTATTCCTACTGAGGAAAAGAAAAAAGCAAAAAAAGCAATTTTACCAAATATAATATGGGGCATAAGGGATTCGTTGACTGGATTTAGAGCAATGCCTATATAAGCAATACCTGAAATAGACCCCAAAAAAATCACAGCATATTTCCAGTGTTTGGTTACTGTTGAAGTGAGTAAAGCGAACAATAAAATTATCCCTACGCCGACCAGGCTCAATGTTATTGTATAAAAAACATAAGCACCGTTGTCTTCTCCTGAAAACGTTAGGCTGCGTCCAAGATCGCTTAGGTAGTTTTGATCGAATATAAAGTTTTCAGCCGTGTGATCAAAGTGATTTCCTCCTTGATAAAAATACATCATAAAAAAAGTGACGACAATGTACTGAACAAATAACAGCATTGTGAAATAGTGAATTTTTTTAGTGATGAACCCAAATCCCAATATAGAAAACACGATTATAGCACAACCCCTTAGCACGCCTAGCAAATCTAAAAAATATCTTCTCACCAATAAGGTGTTTGCGTATTTTTTAGATTTAATGTACGCACCAATTCCAGGTTTTCAGTAGTAGGTTTTCTATTGTCGGGCAAATTTCTAGTTTATTTATGGGGTTCTGTTTGACCCATTGCCGGGTAAAAAACCAACTTAAACACACCATCATTTTTATGAAAGTACTTACCTGCGTACATTGCTTCTCTAAGTGTTTCTAAGCTATCTGCTTCAAAGTATATTCTTTTTAGCAAATGTTCCTTCCCTCCCATTAACTGATATAAATTGTGTTGGAATTGTACCAAACCTTTACCGACGTTTTTGAGAGTATAGTTTATTGTGTATGGATGGCTATCAAGAGAATAGGTTTGCGATCTAATGCCTTCTTGTATTTGAGGAAGAATAACGGGGCGTATCATTTGGAAGTTAAATTTAGAAACTAGCGTGTCTTGAAAAAATCGCTCTTCACCAAGGTTATCAACATTAAGATTGCCCTGCTTGTTTTTTTCAAAAATAAATTTAATATCTACAGGCTCACCTAAAACATCAACAATAAATCCAAACACGCCCATTTCTTTAAAATATTGGACACCGTTACTAGCAAAGAATAAATATCCTAATTTATTTCCTTCGGCATCTTTTAGAGTGACATCAAGATTGGTAGGGTATGAGCGATTACTAGGGAGCTTTTTGTAATTAAGATCAAAAATATACTTTACACCTGTTTTAGACTTAAAAGAAAAATTAATTGCATTTTCCCCTTCACCTACATCACTTAATTTAAATAATTTATTCACACTAATACCTGCTCCAGTGATACTTAATTCAAACGGTACAGTATCAGCTATTGCTGGTGTAAAAGCAAAAATAAATAGCAAGCCAAGTAATGTGTTTTTCATGATAAATTTCCTTTGTAGTATTGATTAAAATGTTAAGAATATAAATAGACCTAAAGCAGCAATAAATATGACAAAAAAATTATTTAAACGAATAGTAAATAAAACTGTTTTGACTCATAAATCAAAAAATTATTATTCTACCGCCAAATCTTCTATATAAACAATGTGAATTAATAGTGTAATCTCTTAGCGCGTCTAGCAAATGTAAAAAACGCCTCACAACTTTATAGGCGAAGTTGTTTTTTACATTTGCTAGCCGTGTTAAGAAGTTATGCTAATATGTTTTCTATTGATCGGTATTCTGCCTTCTGAACCATGCACCTCGAAAAAACAAGATTGAAAAATCAACCTTAGATAACTTCAAGCCAACGTGGTTGAACTAGGTAGTATCAGGGGTTTTGTAAGTCCAGCTCTTTTAACTTATACCAGGTATGTTTCTTTTCTTTTGGTGAGCTCACCATATCTGCAAGTTTAGATAGATAAATAACATTTTGTGTGTCTGCTATTGATACGTCATTAAAAACTAACTGATAGCTTCCTAGGTTTACAATTACTTCGCCATTGGCCTTTATTTCGAGTTGGTTTTCGTCAAGAGTTACGGCTTTGGCCAATAGAATTTTTCTAAGCAACTCCTTTTCTTCACGGCTAATCCGTGGTTGTTCAATTTGATTGGTTTCATCGTTGGGCTTTAATTGCCAATAGATGAGGTCAAGTTCTTTGCACGCATCCTGAGTCAACTCAATCATTGAAGATCCTCAACCAATTGACTGGTTATCTGTTCAAGCATTTCTCCAATATTCTTTACAAATTGTGGGATGGTCTTACTATTACTATCACTAGATAAAGAGGTTTCTAGGCTGTAAGTTTTATTGAAAACAACCTCTCCTTGTAGATTGTTTGCGATAAATTTTATTTCTAATAGTGCTTGGTGTTGTTTCTTTTCAAGTTTCAAAATCTGACTATTTAATATGATATTTTCGTGTGTGGAGTTATTTGAAAAATTATTTGAAAAGGTCTTTATCAAAAAATTATGTAACAACACTTTTGGGGAATCTAACCAAAAACTATGGTGCATTTGTTTTAATGCTCCCTCATCATCTTGTACCACCATTGGGCGGTTGCCGATAATACCCATTGCCGTTGGTCTTTTTACCAGAATATTTCTATCAAGTGTGATAATGCGAGCGTCAGGAAATCTGTAGTAAAGCTTTTCTGTTGCTTTTTTGCTTGATGAAGAACAGGCTGAAATCAGCACAATCAATATTAAAAGTATTAAATTTTTCATAGGTCTTCATCCGCTACTTTTGATTTGCCATCAAAGATTAGGGTAGAGGGGTTTCTGCGTATTATCTCTGTTGCTTCATTCATGTTCATGCTGGCGCTTTCTATTTCATTGCCGATAGTTTCAGCTTTTACAGAAAAAGACTCCAACATTTGAATACTGATGTCTAATATTGTTGCCACTTTATTGTCACTGTTGTTAATCAGTTGCTTGCCTGAGTCAATCAAACCATTAACATTGCTTATGCTAGCTTCAATCCAGCCTCCAGTGGCTGATAATTGCGTGGTTAAGCTTTCTAAATTGGCAATAATCTGGTCAATTCCTGTTAGGTTTTCTTCGTCCAATAAATTATCAGCAGTTTTTACCAGTTTGTTTATGTCTTTCACCAACACCTCAATTGAGGTTAGAATATCAGGAATTTGGGTTGCAAGTGATTGGGTCAGAGTGTCGGTTCTTTCGTAGATTAAATCAAACAAGGGTTTGATTTTTTCTTCGTTCAAAACACCAAATTCATCGGCTAATTTTGTCACAGTAGCCATGATATCATCTCCTATTGCCCCTTTGATTTCAGATTTGGGAGGAATATATGTTGTGGCACTGCCTGCATGAATACCCAGTGACATGTCTGAAAGCAGTCCACTGGATTCAATTTTTGTTACGCTGTCTATGGGAATTTTCCAACCCTTAATTAATGAATAATCGGTTCTAAACACCAACTTTCCGTCGATGGTTTCGGGAGTAATGTCTTCAACTTGACCTACTCTGTATCCTTCATAATAAACAGGATTTCCATAGCCCAATCCGGTCACATTTGTGAAATAACTGAAATAAGTTTCAGCATCTTTGTTTTTGCCACCCATGCTGAGCAATAAAAAGATGGAGGCTCCGCCAATAATAAGGGTAAACAACCCAACCAAAAAATAATTGTTATAGATTCGTTTCATGAGATTGTATAATTTTCCTGTGTTAATCGTTTCAGGTATTCATCAGGATCAACCGTATCATGCCTTGCTCGTCTTTCTAATAAATCCTGTACCCGTTTAATTTTTGTATTCTTTACTTCTTCCACCGTGCCTGTAAATAAGTTTTTTCCTTGGTCAAGAACGGTAATTTTGTCTGCTATTTTGAATGCTGATTCTAATTCATGCGTGACTATAACCATGGTCATGCCCATTGCATCGCGCAACTTCAAAATCAAATCGTCTATTTCTGAAGCAACAACTGGATCCAGTCCAGCAGAAGGCTCATCGAAAAACAGCAACTTAGGATCCATAACAATGGCCCTAGCTAAAGCAGCTCTTTTGATCATGCCGCCGGATAACTGCGAAGGCATTAACTTTTGAAAACCGCCCAGGTTAACCACTTCCAACTTCATGCGGCTTATGATTCTTATGGTGTTTTCATCTAAATCTGTAAACTCGGTCAATGGAAAAGCCACATTTTCACCGATAGTCATTGAAGAAAACAAAGCTCCATTTTGAAAAGAAACGCCTATATTCCTTAATAACTCATGTTTTTCATGGAATTTCAAAGTGTTTAAATCTTTGCCCAAAACATTGATTGAACCCGATGTCGCTTGGTACAGTCCCAAAATATGCCAAAGCAAGGTGCTTTTTCCAGAACCAGAGCCCCCCATAATGACGCGAATTTCACCCTCTTGGACATCTAAGTCGATACCATCTAGGATTTTACGTTCTCCATAATGGGTGACTAAATCATTGACTTGTATTAAATTTTTTTTCATAGTGATTGGGTTAAAAAATAACTAAAAATCATATCTGCCACCACAATAGCAGCAATCGATGCCACCACTGCATTGGTAGTTGCTCTGCCTACGCCTTCTGCTCCACCTTTCACATTAAAGCCTGTTGTTGCGCCAACCAACGCTATTATTACCCCAAAAACAACGCTTTTGACCAAACCTTGTAGAACATCGTCGACAACAAGCACGTCATAGGATTCTTTTAAATAGGCCATTAACGACATGTCCAAGGTGTCTATGCTAAAAACAGCACCTCCAAGTATCGCCATAAAGTTAGCAATTAAAATCAACAATGGCATTGAAATAATTAAACCAAGCAATGGTGGCAAAACCAAATACCTGACTGGAGCCACTCCCATTACTCGCAAAGCATCTATTTCTTGAGAAACCACTTGTGAGCCAATTTTTGCAGCCAGTGCTGCGCCTGAGCGCCCGGCAATGATTATGCCAATAATCAAAGGAGAAAACTCCCGGGTTACAGACTTGGCAATGGCCAATAAGACTTGAGACTCTGCACCAAAATCGGCAAAGGAATACAGTAGCTGAATCGACAACATCACACCAACAACAAATGCCAGCCCCATAACAATGGGCAATGCATCAAAACCAATCACTCTGACTTGTTCAATAACTTGAGATAGCCTTAATTTTTGTTTGTATTTTCGCCCAAAAAATAG
>CAZLZZ010000002.1:16882-52190 GCA_964564165.1 uncultured Alcanivoracaceae bacterium
TTTTTAAAAAACAAAAAACAATTTAACAGCAAAACCAAGGCGTTCAATTACCAATACAATTTTTGAGCCGAAATTTTCAATCAATGCCTTCATTAATCAATGATCTCATTAAACAATGGTAAATACCTTATCTAAACGCGCCAACTCCATAATTGCTTTGACCTGTTTGCTTGGATTGGTCAACACGAATTTTTTATTGTTAGATTTGGAAAACTGCAACCCTTCTACTAACGATGCAATGCCTGAGGAATCAATATATTTAACACCCGATAAATCAACATAAACTTTTGGGTTGGCATTTAAGGCTGCCAAAATAGTTTTGCGCAGGCCATTAGAGTTTGACAAATCTATTTCACCAGTTGCATAGACAATGCAACCGTCTTCTACTTTCTCAAAACGAATTTCATCCATATCATTAAATCATTATAAACCTTTTATAGTTTATCACGGTTCAAGTGAAAATAGATACGGGCTAACGCCAAAATTGATAGAAATTAGCCAGATTGATTAAGTTTATTGGCGTAAAAAAAGTGTTTTAAGATTTTACCGTGTTTCTTCCCGCATCTTTTGCGGCAAAAAGGGCTTTGTCTGTTCTGATAAACAGTGATTCAAAGTTGTCTCCTTTGTTCATTTGGCAAACGCCAATGCTTGCCGTTAGATTGAGAGGATTGTTGCCTGTATCAAATGAGTGAGCTACAATTTTATTGGTTAATATCTTCATTGATCTAAAAGCACTGTCTTGATCAGCTCCTTTGAGTAAAACAATGAACTCTTCTCCGCCCCAACGCCCCAAAGTATCGCCTTTTTGGATTAACCCAGATAACAGTTGTGCAAATGATTTTAATACTTTATCCCCAGCATAATGACCGTGTTTGTCATTGATACTTTTAAAGTAATCAATATCTATGATAGCCAAACACAAAGGTAAGTTTTGTATTTGGCTATGCACCATTTCTTTGTGGATAATTTCACGACACAAGCGCCTATTTGGGATTTCAGTTAAGTCATCTGTTAGAGAGATAGTCTTGAAGTTTCTCATCCATTTTCTGCTACCAATATAAATAAAAAATACCGCAATAACTAATATTGCCTTCTCCATGAGAGCAGTGTACAGAATGCTGTGAATGAAAATCTGATCGATAGTGTCGATAAAGTAAGTAATAAATAGCAAGAAATAGCCCTTGCTTAACGCTTTATAAAAATCAAGCTGTTTATAAGGTTGTATAGCGAACAGTAGGAAAATCGCACCCAATGAAATGATGAATTCTAATACCAAATTATAATAATTGATATTAGGGATTATATCGAATAGGGAATAACTAACAGCGACCAACAAGAATTGAATCAACACAATAACCAGAAAAAAATGGATTCCCCCATTTTTTATAACAGCTTCTTGCTTGTGTGAAATAACCATTCTGGAATTATACGCTTATAATTGATTTTAACAAATTTATTTACAACCTATAACACTTGTTCACGTTTGCAAATACACATTAACCTCCAGCATAATACCCGCAAGGTAACTTGACATTAATTGATTTTCATTGTTTTTATAAACATGGGTTCGATGGGAACATTTTCTGCTGCTAATTTATTGCTGTAACCAATGCTCACTTTTGACATGGCTTGTAAAATATCCATGCCTTGAATCACTTCGCCAAACACGGTATAGCCCCAGTTCTTAGCATTCGGATCTAAAGAAGGAGAATCAGTGAGATTGAAATAAAACTGAGATGTGGCAGAATGCGGATCACCGTATCTTGCCATCGCAATGGTTCCTTGCGTATTCTTCAAACCATTGCCAGATTCATTAAAAATACTATCGCACTCTTTGATTGAATCAAACTTGCGGTCATATCCACCCCCTTGAATAACAAAGTCTTTTTCAACCCGATGGAATATTGTGTTGTTGTACAATCCTGAATGCATGTAGTACAAAAAATTATTGACCGTAATTGGCGCTCTATTGCGATCCAACTCAATTACAATGTTGCCCATTGTTGTTTCAATTAAAATCTCTGGAAAAGTATTGTCGGGATACAGTTTGGATCCCAGTTTGGATCCCAGCTTAGACCCATCACAAGCCATTGGTTTTCCAAAAAGACTAAACATTAAAACTAAGAACAATAAGTATTTCATTTTTTAATTCTCCGCAGATATTATTTGTAACCAATGATTGACGCTAAAACGTGGCAATGACAGCAATATGATTTTGAGCTGGCCTTTGCTTTTTCTCAAGCACCTGTTGGCTATGATTTGACCTTGCAATTGCGAGGATAAATTGACACACGGGTCTTTTAGTGCCATTTTCTTGAGCTTGTAGGTCAATTCTTCATTGCTGATTAAGGACAGTAATTTTTTTCTCACTTCGTGCGCGCAGTCTGTATTTAAATCTACATCAATACTGGGGCATTTTGTAAAATCAATTTTACTGGGCTCTAGATACAACTCTTCCCTTTGGATGATGCGGATTGGCGGGGAAAGTTCGTGTCTATAAATTTGGTTCACATACAGCCAAATCATGATTTCATTTAAAACCGCCTGATGAGAAATCCGCATATCAGGTAAAAATTGTTTGATGTACTCTACCTGTTTATCGACAGTCCATAAATTTTCAGAATGAATATCTGAAAATAAACCGATAAGATTAACAGTATTTTCGGTGACTCTGACTTGTGGGCGCAGTACTTCAACTTGCGAAAATATTTTATTGCTCAAAGCGGATGCCAACAATGTTTTTAAATCGGGTTTACTGGGTTTATTGACTTTCTTGTTACTACAGGCACTGAATAATATTATTGCGATTATCGCGATCAACAGTGTGTATTTTTTATGAATCATTTGTAACTACTCTCCCCGTCATTCCCGCGAAGGCGGGAATCTATTATGAGGTTTACATCATTTAAAGTGATATTCATATCATTTTTAAATGGATTACCGTCTACGCGGTAATGACGGCGGGAGTGAGTAGTTACAATCATTTTAACTCTTTGAAAAGATCGAAAGTTCGTCAGCGTGGTGATGTAACCAAGAAATTTGTTGAATAGTTTCAGGAACCCGTAACCCCCTAACCTTGCTTAAATTAATCAACGCTTCGTCAACTTGCGCACCTTGTTTTATTAACAACGATGAAGCCAACATGCCAGTTCTTCCAATTCCTGCATAACAATGAATGGCAATGTTTTTGCCCTGGGATAAATCAGCCGATAATTTTTCTACCAATTGATTAAAAGGCACAAAAAATTGAGGGACATCATGGTCCTTTATTTGAAAGTTTATAAACTCAATGCCTTGAGCTTCACATTCATAGCCCTCATTGACCAACGAGTAGGTGTTTATTTCATCAAACTGCAACAACGAAACCAACACTTCAATATCTCTGTTTTTCAAAAACTCAATATACGGCGCCAATTGTAAACCGCCAACAGGCTTTGGCATCATGGTTATTGAGCCTTTATCCAGTGCATATTCGTATAAATTTTTGTCCCATTGTTTGTACAAAAAAACCTTTTCTGAGTCGTAAGATGTATTAATCATAAATAAAATTGATTATTGCGTAACAAACGCTCATGATATACGTTATTTAAGCAAAACAATAGGAAAATAAAGCGTCAATGAACATTTGGTTCAGACTACAAGTTAACTCCAATAAAAATGGTTTGTATGCAATTTGTTACCAGATGCTTAAAAATAGCTTGGAGGCAGAAGAGGTCGTGCAAGACAGTTTCGTGAAACTGTGGCAAGCCAAAGAAAAAGGCAAAAAGCAAAGCAAAGCCTGGTTGTATCAGGTGGCTAAAAACCAGTGTTTGGATTTATTAAGAAGAAGACAACATGAAATGAGATACCAACAACACAACCTGTTAAATGAAAAAGTGAGCCGCTCAGCCTGTGATGAATTGCTGAATGCAGAACTTTCTGACCACATAAGTGCCGCCATAGAAGAACTGCAAGAGCCTTATAAATCATTAATTGTGTTGCGAGAAATCAGCCAGCTTAGTTATCAACAATTGGCCGATGTTTTGGATTTGAATGTAGCGCAAATCAAGGTATACTTGCACCGAGCTAGAAACACCTTAAAACAAAAATTAACCGACATGAAATAATATAATGAGTGATAAACAACAACAGATAAAAAAGGAGTTAAGTGATTATTTTTCTCGTGCTCGCAACCAGAAATGTCCCGCCAGCATGCAAAATAATCTCTACGAGAAAATTGGATTAAGCCCCAAGCCCTTTTCTGGGTTCTCACCTAAGTTGGCTATTGCTGGATTATCTCTGGTTTTTGTTTCTTCTTTCGTATTTAAAGTAGCCCATGACCGCCATATTCAACACAATGAAATTGAGACAGCACAAGCAGAACTGCACATTGCCATGCACTATATCAATCAAGTTTCCATGAAATCCCTTAGCGCAATCAACACCAACGGTATAAGACCAGCAATCATCAAGCCCATGGCGCGAACTTATGCCTCTTTATAACTCCCAAATACCGATATGGAAAACCATACCATGAAACATTTATTACAAATTTTGTTAATCAGTTTTTTGTTAGCCACAACACCTGCAGTGAATGCCCAAACACAAACAGATTCTTTTGAAAGTCTCATTGGCGCCCAACCGACTGTCGAAATCAACCTTGGGGCAATGATGTTAGGCCTTTTGTCTTCTGCCACCGAAGGAGAACAGGGCATTTCTTCGATTCTCTCAGGATTGGACTCAATAAAAGTAACCGTCTATGAATTAGAAACAAATAACAAAATAAACGCCATTAAATCCAAAATCAATGCCTTGGCAGAGTCAAAGTTATCATCTGGGTATGAAAAATTAGCCACCGTTCGTGAAGAAGATTCTTTGGTCTATGTATTGGCCAAAATGGACAAGAAAAGTTTCAAAAGCCTCAGTGTTTTTGCTCTGGATGATGAAAGCGAATTGGTGTTAATTGAAATCAAAGGTACCATACTTCTGTCTCAACTCGGAGAGTTGATTGGGCATTTTAATGTCGATTTAGACGTGAATGGTATGAAATTCAACAAACAAAAGAAAAAAGACCAATAAAAAGTTTACATACGCTATCAATGCGATTAATATACGCCGTTCAATTTTTATGGCAGTTTGCTGTTGTAAGTAAGCGCTAGATATTAGGAAAAATATTATGAAACAAGGTATACACCCCGATTACAGAGACGTTGTCTTTCAAGATTTATCATCAGATTTTAAATTCTTGACCCGTTCAACTATTAATACGAAAGAAACCATCAAATGGGAAGATGGCAATGAGTATCCACTGGTTAAAGTAGAAATCTCATCTAAGTCACACCCTTTTTATACTGGTAAGCACAAAATGGCTGACTCTGGTGGACGTGTTGATAAATTCCGTCAAAGGTACGGTAGAAAATAACACGTTAGAAAAGGATGCGTTAGAAAATAATCTTAGACATTTATTTTAAAAACCCGATAAGTCGAAAGATTTATCGGGTTTTTTTATTTCTAATTAACCCGTTTTAAGTTAAAATAGTAAAATCATTATTGCGTTGGTTATTATTTCATCACAAACAACAATCAAACGTATGTTTAAAACAATAAATCTGGGGAAATTCATGAGCAGCAATAAGCACGTCACAATAAATATTCCAGGAAGTGATACTTCAGTAGACTTACCTGTCATTGAAGGATCAATGGGTCCACCAACTTTCGATATTAAAACCTTGCACAAAAATACCGGATATTTTACCTACGATTCAGGTTTTGCTGCAACCGCTGCTTGTCGCAGTGCGATTACTTTTATTGATGGCGGCAAAGGGGTGTTGTTGTATCGAGGCTACCCTATTGAACAATTGGCTGAACACTCAAATTTTGTAGAGACCTCCTACTTACTAATAAATGGTGAGTTGCCCGCCAAACAACAGTACGAAGATTTTGACAATGAAATACGCTACCACACCATGGTACATGAAAAAATGAAATTGTTGATGCAAGGCTTTCAATATGACGCACATCCCATGTCCATGATGGTGGGAGTTGTTGGTTCTTTTGCGGCATTTTATCATGACTGGATGGACATGACTGATGTCGAACACCGAAGATTGTCCGCAATTAGATTGATTGCAAAAATGCCAACTATTGCCGCATCAGTTTACAAAAATTCAGTGGGTCAGCCTTTTGTCTACCCAAGAAACGATTTGAATTTTACAGAAAGATTGCTACACATGATGTATGCTGTTCCATCTGAGCCTTATGAGCCAAATCCTGTTGCTGCTAAAGCATTAGATTTGCTGTTTATGTTGCATGCAGATCATGAGCAAAATGCATCAACATCTACAGTGCGACTTGTTGGTTCAACTGGCGCCAATCCTTTTGCCTGTGTCTCTGCGGGCATTGCTTCGCTTTGGGGGCCAGCACATGGTGGTGCTAACGAAGCCGTATTAAATATGTTGGATGAAATTGGTGACATTTCTAATTGCGACAAATATGTGGCAAAAGCCAAAGACCGCAATGATCCGTTTAGATTAATGGGTTTTGGGCACAGAGTTTATAAAAACTTTGATCCACGCGCCACCATTATCCGCAAAGCCTGTCATGAAGTGTTAAACGAATTAGGAGTAAATGATCCGCAGTTAGAATTGGCAATGAAATTAGAAGAAATCGCCTTAAAAGACCCGTATTTTGTTGAGAAAAAACTCTATCCAAATGTCGACTTTTACTCGGGGATTATCTACAAAGCCTTGGGCATTCCAAAACAAATGTTCACCGTGATGTTTGCCATCGCGCGTACCGTTGGCTGGGTTTCACAATGGTTGGAACAATACGAAACGCCTGATACACGCATTGGCAGACCTCGTCAAGTTTACACCGGACCAACTACTAGAGATTATAAGGAACTCTCTAATAGATAAATCTGTCTCACTTAGGTTAGAATTACTGGGTCTAAATCCAATGGATGTAGACCTTTTGTTATCTGCCAACCCCGAATACCAAATAGAATTGTTTGAAAGGCAACTTGCTTTGTTCCACAAAAAAGACAAGCACCGCGTATTTGTTGACTTCAACTCCAAACAACTCAAATTCCGCTCAGAAGCTCACCTGAATGCTGAACTCATCATTAAAGCGGTTCTGGGAAAAAAGAAACAGGCAACCACCATTGTGGATTGTACCGCAGGATTCGGTAAAGATAGCTATTTGATGTCACTAACCGGTTGTAAAATCACCGCGTATGAAAACAACCCTTTAATGTATGCCTTATTAAAAGATGGTTTAAACCGAGCTGAAATTGACAATATATCCTTGCGCAAAGCCGATGCACTAAGAGAATTAAAAACCACTGATTGCGAGGTTGTTTATATTGATCCCATGTATCCAGCGACAAAAAAAACCGCCAAAAACAACAAACAAATGATGTTCTTACAAGCATTTGTTGGCCATCAATCAGAAATGGCCGAAGAACTATTCACCCAAGCCAAGCAATCGAATGCAAAAAAAATTGTCATCAAACGCCCAGTAAAAGCCGCATATGTACTGGATAAAAAACCCACATCGCAAATTATTGGCAAAGCAGCTAGGTTTGATGTTTATGCGATTTAATTTTCACCCTCCTCTTACATCGCAGGCACCCAACAAGGGGATGCCATTACGGGGTTTTGTTGAAGGAATTAATGTTTTCTAATAATTCTACCGTTTTGTCCCATTTCTAATCGGGGCGAGTAGTTACTCTTTTTTAATGTTACAATATTCAAGTTTTAAAATTAATAATTTCTATGAATAAACTTCAATCATTTTCTAAAGGTAAATGGCATACCGCTACAGATAATTTCAAACCCTGTTTTAACGCCTTAACCCGGCAACATATTTACGATATTTCTTCGGCTGGCTTGGATTATACCGGCATGTTGGATTATGCCAAAGACAAGGGCGGGAAAACATTGCGCAACATGACTTTCCATGAACGGGCCTTGATGTTAAAAGAGCTGGCTCTGTATTTGCTGGAGCGTAAAAAAGAGTTTTATCAGCTGTCTTTTTTAACGGGTGCAACCAAGCTGGACTCGTGGATTGATATTGAGGGCGGGATTGGTACTTTGTTTGTTTATTCAGGCAAAGGCCGCAGGGAATTACCTGATCACAATGTGTTTGTGGATGGCAACTTGGAGATGTTATCAGCCAGCGACCAATTCATTGGGCAACACATTTGTACCTCATTGCAAGGCACCGCCGTACACATCAATGCTTTTAACTTTCCGTGTTGGGGTATGCTGGAAAAATTGGCACCAACTTTATTGGCAGGGGTTCCTGCCATTGTGAAACCCGCATCTAATACTGCTTTTTTAACCGAGCACATGTTTCGAGCCATGATTGAATCAAAAATACTGCCCGAGGGGGCGATACAATTGATTTGTGGTTCAACCGGTGATTTGTTGCAAAATTTAGATTGTCAAGATGCGGTAGCATTTACGGGCTCTGCAACCACTGGTCAGTATTTAAAATCTTTTGAAAACATCACCAAAAACTCGGTTCGGTTTACTATGGAAGCCGATTCCTTGAACTGTTCAATCCTTACGCCTGACACCAAGGTTGATTCACCTGAGTTTACTTTTTATGTCAAAGAAGTGGTCAGAGAAATGACAGTTAAATGTGGGCAAAAATGTACCGCTATTCGCCGAGCGATTGTTCCCAGAGAGTTAATGTCTCCAGTTGCCGATGCCATAAGTTTAAGACTTTCAAGAATCAAAATTGGCGACCCACAAGCACAAGGAGTGAAAATGGGCCCACTTGCCAGTGAAGATCAGCGTATCGAAGTAAGAGAACGGGTACAGCAACTATCCAACTATGCACAGTTGGTTTATGGCGACCCAAACCATGTTGAGACCATTGGTGCAGATGCACAGGCTGGCGCATTTATCAATCCGATGTTGTTGGTCTGTGACAATCCTTTGGAAAATACGGAAGTTCATGACATAGAAGCCTTCGGACCTGTTAGTACCTTAATGCCTTATGACTCACTCCAAGAAGCAGCACAATTGGCGAATATGGGTAAAGGTTCTTTGGTCGGGTCTATCTTTGGCTGCGATGATGAAATAGTTACAGAATTGGTCATGAATACGGCCAGCTTTCATGGAAGAATGGTGTTGATTAACCGCGACAGTGCTGAATTTTCAACGGGTCATGGTTCGCCATTACCACACATGACCCATGGCGGCCCAGGGCGCGCTGGAGGTGGCGAGGAAATGGGTGGAATTCGCGGGGTTATGCATTATATGCAACGAACGGCCTTGCAAGGATCACCAACCACTATTAGTAAAATTTGCAATAAATTCATTGGAAATGCCAAAACCACCCAAGCACCAAAGCATCCTTTTAGGTTACATTATGAAGAATTAGAAATCGGTCAAACATTGATTTCAGAATCAAGGACTATCACACTTGATGACATTGAAAAATTTGCTGAATTAAGTGGTGATAAATTTTATGCGCACATGGATGAAAAAGCGGCAGCTGAAAATCCATTTTTTGATGGGCGAGTAGCACATGGTTACTTTATTGTTTCTATGGCAGCGGGTTTATTTGTAGAGCCCTCCCCGGGCCCTGTATTGGCCAATTATGGTTTAGATGATTTGCGTTTCACTGAGCCGGTTTACCCTGGTGATGATTTAACCGTTAGGTTGACCTGTAAACAAAAATCATACCGACGTAGCAAAGGTTATGGAGAAGTGCGTTGGGATATTGCTATCAGTAATCAAGAAGATGTGGTGGTTGCTGCTTATGATATTTTGACCATGGTGGCCTCTAATGTAGAAGAGTTTTGTGATGATTAGAGGTTTTTTCAAGCTCTGTTTGAATATTTTTGGTTGGAAAATAATCAACAATATTCCTGATGCTAAGCGTTATGTGATAATCGCGGCACCTCATACTAGCAATTGGGATTTCCCTTTGGGTATTTTCTATATCCTGTCTTCGGGGGTGCCTTTTCGCTATATGGGCAAAGATGCTTTATTTAAATGGCCACAAAAATACTTGTTCCAAGCCTTAGGCGGATTTCCAGTAGACAGAAACAACCAAACGAAATTCACCACCAAAATGGCACAATATATAAACTCCCAAGATAAAGTTGCACTGGCATTGGCGCCTGAGGGCACAAGGTCAAACAGTAAATATTGGAGAACTGGGTTTTATTATATTGCCCTTGAAGCCAAAGTGCCCGTAGCATTAGCAGTACTTGATTATGGAAAAAGAGAAGTGGGCATAAAAGACATGTTTGTACCCACTGGAAATATTGAGGCTGATATGGAAATCATTCGTGAGTTTTATCAAGACATAAAAGGCAAGCACCCAAAAAAACAAGGGCCAATACAGCTCAAGCCAAAGTGATTTATATACATATTTATGAGGTTCAGGATTACCCTAAAACCCGTCCTAAAATTTATTCTAAAAGGAAACTGACAGAAAACCTTGCGCATTATCTTGATATTGAACCAGCCGAATTAAATATACAGCGCAATAAAAATGGCAAGCCAGAGATACAAGGCATAAATTTTTCTATTAGCCACAGTCACAATAGTGTGGTTCAGGCATTTGCCAAGACTGGCAAGATTGGCATTGATGTCGAGCACATAAATAGCACGAGAAGGCATTTACAAATCGCCCAAAGGTATTTTCACCCAAATGAATATCGGTATTTAAAAGCAAAACCTCCAGCAGATATGATTGTCGCTTTTTATAATCTATGGACGGCAAAAGAAGCAATTTGTAAGGCACAGGGTGGGAGGCTGTGGTATTATTTGGCCGACAATTATTTAACCAGTAATAACACCATGGCGAGAACAGTTAAAGGGCTAAACTTATTTAACCCTAGTAAAATACCAGGATTTTCTTTAACAATTGCCACGGCAGGTAAAAGCCGTGATGTGGTAATTATTAATGAATAAGCTATAATGAATAAGCTATAATGAATAAGCTATTCCTCCTCTTTTTGTATTTATCGGTGTTAGTTGCTTGTCACCCCAGTTCTGAGCTTATTCGTAAAGTTGATGAATTGACTTATATAAAAAAAGACAAATCATTGAACTGCCCTGCTGAAGATATTACCCATTGTGCAATTGACACACCTTTATTGGACTTATACAGTAACTCACTGATTACAGGCAAAGATTATGTCGGGCTATTAGAAAAAGGAGATGATTCTTTGTTGGTTCGTTTGCATTTAATCAAGGCAGCACAAACCAGTATTGACATTCAAACCTTTATCTGGGTAAATGACGAGTCAAGTCATCTGGTCTTAGCTGAGTTATTTGCAGCTGCAAAACGAGGGGTTAGAGTAAACATTATTATCGACCAGTTGTTTTCTATGGGTGATACCTTGTTTTTGGCTGAATTAGCAACACTGCATGAAAATTTCAATATTCGCCTGTTTAACCCTGTTTTCAATGAGGCACATACTTCTGCTTTTGATTTTGTTGGTGCGATTGCTTGTTGTTTATACCGTCTAAATCGCAGAATGCACAATAAATTATTTTTGGTTGATGGCAAATATGGTATCACGGGTGGCAGGAATTACAGTGATAGATATTTTGATTGGGATACAGTATTTAACTACAGGGATCGAGATGCACTGGCAATTGGAGCAACTGTGGCGAAACAAATGAAAAACTCTTTTTATGAATTTTGGGAATCCAAATGGGTTGTACCTCTCGAAAACTTAGATGATGTGGTTTATAAAATATTAAACAATCAAGCAACAAACTCTAACTGGTTAATTGCTTACAAGCCAAGAGCCAGCAAGCTGAATCTGTTGGCTTATAGTTTTAATTCAATCAAGAAAAAATTTGTAGATACTGCTATTGCGGTAGACAGTGTTGAGTACTTTAGTGATTCTCCCGCTACATTGTTCACTAAAAACAGGACAAGTAAAAAACAGTATAAGCAAATGAGCTTGAAGATCAAAGAATTGATATTATCAGCAGATAAAAGCCTATTGTTGCAAACTCCCTATTTGGTTTTAAGTCGCAAAGCTTACAAGGCGTTAAAATCGTTACACAAGCAAAAACCAGAAGTAAGAATTACCGTATCAACCAACAGCCTGTCTTCAACAGATGCCTACTATGTTTATGCTATTTCATTTAAGCAGAAAAAAAAGTACCTAAAAAATCTTGGGTTAACCATATATGAATATAAACATAACCCAAAATATAAGGAGACAATGTTTGGTGATGTTGGAGACAGTAAAACAAAATTTGGGCTGCATTCTAAATCGATAGTCATTGACGGGGAAACCTCGTTAATCGGCTCGCATAATTTTGATCATCGATCAGATGTCTTGAATACTGAATCAGGGCTAATTATTCAATCCTCTGAATTAGCACAAGCATTAACCCGATATATCCAAACAGATATGCTGCCCGAAAACTCTTGGATTATCGCTCCAAACAAAAAAATACCAATATTGAGCTTTTTTAGTGGTATGATTGCGTCTGTATCCCGATCACTGCCGACGTTAGATATTTGGCCGTTTCGATATTCAAGCAGCTTCCAGTTAAAACCTGGGAAAGATGCAGTTGATATTTACCACAAAGACTTTTATGAAAATTATGAAAACGTGGGTAGTTTTCCAGGGGTTAATTTGTCATTAAAACAAATACAAACCCTTATAATCAGTGCTTTTGCTGGGTTTGCAGAGCCATTTATGTAGAAATAACGACTTTAAATGCAGAGGTTGCATAAGAAATGAAAAACAAAATAATAGGCCTGTTGATAGTATTGATAGTGTTATCAATCTACCCGACGTGGCGGTATTTCAACAATGCCAACGTATTGGCCAATGCCATATTTGAGCATGCTTCTGGATTAGGAGAGTGGTCGCATGGTTCGGTTAATACCAGTCTTGATGGGAAAATAACCATACGGAACATTTCATTCTCGCCCAAGAATTACACCCAAGGTTATGAAATAGAAAGCATCAGCATGTCAGTAGAGCCGATGTTCTTATTACAAACCAGTGCCCAGAAACTCGAATACCTGTTGCCAGAAGCCATGTCTATCTCCATCAATGGTGCCGTATTAAACTCAAAAAGTACTGATATTAATGCCTTGTTAAGAAACGACAGCTTGTGGATGTTATTAGCAGGTTATGCAGGAAGTTTTGGCTGTGCGCGCGAATCTTATACTTCTTTTGACAAGGACACTTGGAATGATATTTTAAGTAACGAGCAAATTTATAATGTGGATCTGTTTTATTCTAGACAGCAAAATGGCAGCATAGATGTTGACTTAGTTCTAGATGCAGAGAATTTATTTTCAAGTACTTGGTCAAGCAATTTAAAATCCAGTTACAAAGACAAGCAGATTATCACCAGCGAATTAATCGTAGATAAACTCTTTTATAATTACTTAGATAATGGCTTTAATCAAGCAAGAAACGATGCCTGTAAAGAAAACTACAATGCTTCTTTTGCCACCTATAGACTGAGTTCAGCAAAACATGTTCAAAGATACTTGCGCACCTATTTTTCCAAAGAATTGCCTGAAGTATTGATCAACTGGTATCAAAGAATGCTTGTTCCTGATGTTGAATACAATGCAATTATCACCCTGGATGAGCGTAAATTTTTAAGCGAGGTTTTTAGAACAGAACAACGAATTCTTTTTGAAAATTCATTGGTAGAAATCGCTACTGCACAAGATGAATATTTGCCAGTTTCTTTGAAGAATATTGACTATACCAATATAGATCCTGAACTATTGAGAAAGGAAAACATAAAAAGGGAACAAGATGCGAAGAAAGCAAAAGCCAAAAAAGTTATCCAAAAAACAGACAAACGCAAGCCAAAAATTTTCAAAACTGGCAGAGCCAAAACAACAAAAATCATTGCAATATCGCAGTTAAGTACTGTTATAAATAAAAAAATAAGAATCAAAACAAAAAAAGGCAGGCCAATCACTGGTTATCTTAGATCAGTTACTTCAGACCACATATCTATTGAGTCTCGATACAAGACTGGCACTGCCAAGTTAAACATTTTAATTAAAAAAATTGCAACTGCAGAAATAGTAAGATAATTAAATTTCGACCTACGAATTGTGAAAAATAGCCACAATTATACTTACAGGCTTATTCCAATACTCATCGTTGTATTGATTTTAAGCATACTTACCGCATTGTCTTTTGGAAGTCAGAGCGTTTCATTTATGGAACTTTTTAGCAACCAGTCCAATCAGTTAAAAGACATTGTAATGTCAATACGATTGCCTAGAATCATCAACGCAATTACCGTGGGTGCTTTGTTGTCCATAGCGGGTTTGATGATTCAAAATCTGGTCAAAAACCCATTGGCCGACCCTTATATCCTTGGTCTTTCTGGTGCCTCTGCAAGTATTCAATTGTTGATTATTGCTTCAGGAATAATCGTGCCTTTTGGTTTGTTTGTGTTTGCTGGTTTTTGCGCCGCATTGCTGTCCATGCTGTTGCTGATTAAAATATCATCAAAAAAACGACTCAATACCCAAACGCTATTACTCAGTGGCGTGGTCATCGCTTTTGCTTATGGGGCAATAATCAGTTTAATCCTAACCTTAAGCCCGCTTTCCACAACCAAGCCCATGTTGTTCTGGTTAATGGGTGATTTGTCCTTCTCGCAAACATCTCTCTATCCTATTTTATTGCTAATTGTTGGCATGTTATGGGCGTATAAATACCACAAAGAATTGGACTTAATTGCCCGTGGTGAGTTCTTTGCTCAAAAATCAGGTGTAGATACAAAAAAAATCAACATGATATTGCTCATTACTACTTCTATTTTTACTGCCGTTGCTGTTAGCATGGCAGGAACCATTGGTTTTGTTGGTTTGGTCGTACCGCATATTGCCCGAATGCTGGTTGGCAATAGCCATGCGAAGTTAATACCGGTTAGCGCTCTGATTGGCGCCGTTGTCTTATTGGTGGCTGATACAATTGCCAGAACAATTGTTGCACCCATTCAATTGCCGGTTGGGATTTTTACTGCTATATTTGGCGTGCCTATTTTTATTCTGTTGCAAAGAAGAACAAAATGATTGCTGTACGCGAATTTAGCCTAAAAAACAAACAAAGAACCCTGATTTCAAATCTCAACATTAACTTCAAACAAGGAGAACAATGGGCAATAATCGGGAAAAATGGCACGGGCAAAACCACACTATTAAATACCTTGGCTGGATTTGCGACTTATCAACAAGGTTGTATCACAATTGACGAAAAAGAAATTAGCACGCTTGACTCTTTATCAAAAGCACAAAAAATAGCTTTCTTGCCACAGTTATTAGAGGCGGGTTTGGACTGCACGGTAAAACAATCCATTGCTTATGGCCGTTACCCTTGGCATAAAAACTCAGTTACAAAACAACAAGATTCTGACATTATCCAAACGGTTATAAAACAGATGCAATTGCAATCTATACAAGACAAAAGCATTCAGAAAATTTCTGGCGGTGAATTAAGAAAAGTCGAAATAGCAACAGTGCTAGCACAAGACAGCAAGATAATGATGTTAGATGAGCCACTTAATCACCTAGATGTTTCCATGCGCTACCATTTGATGGAACACTTGCAGACACTAATTGAAAATAAACTAATCATTATCGTGACACATGATATACAATATGTACAACAATACTGTACCCATGTGCTGATGTTACAAGAAAACACAGATGTGAAATTCGGCACTGCCTCAGAGATGATGACAAAAGACAATTTAAGCAACTACCTAGGGATACCTTTTAGGAAACTCTGATAATTATGAATAAAAGCCAATCATTAGCAACCATTATTACACCCATAGTCAAATCACTGTATGCAAAAGGTATTATTGAAAAAAAAGATGCCACCAGAATATTGCGCAATGCCAATTTAACTTCTGTTACATCGGTTCATCCGTATGTCACTTTATCTGATTATAAACTAAACAACAAGCAAACTGACAAGCCCGTTTCTATTGAGTTCATCACTCAATTTGTTGCAGAAATGAATGGCCTTGACTATTTAAAAATAGATCCGACCAAGGTCAATGTTAACAAAGTCACATCTGCAGTTTCTCAAGCCTACGCAACCACGCATAAAATACTGCCAGTGGCGATTGATACCGAAACAGTTACTTTTGCCGTGGCCGATCCCAAAGACATCGTATGGGTTGAAGAGCTGCAGAGAATTTTAAAACTCAATGTTGTGCGCATTCACTCAAACCCATTGGACATCCAGCGTTTATTGTTTGAATTTTATGGGGTTAATAAATCGGTAAAGCAAGCACAGAAACAACACAAAAACCGCAAGCTAGACTCTATATTAAACCTGGAGCAATTGGTCAAGCTTGGCAGTAAAGGCGATTTATCAGCCGATGACCAACACATAGTTAATATTGTTGATTGGTTATTGCAATTTGCTTTCGACCAAAGAGCCAGTGATATTCATCTTGAGCCCAAACGAAGTGAGTCAATTGTTAGATTTAGAATTGATGGTCGCTTACATAATGTTTATGTTTTACCAACAATGGTCATGTCAGCAGTAGTAAGTCGCATTAAAATACTCTCTCGTATCGATGTTGCAGAAAAAAGAAAGCCCCAGGATGGGCGCATTAAGACACTGAGTGCTGATGCCAAAGAAGTTGAGTTGCGTGTTTCAACCATGCCAACAACCTTTGGTGAGAAATGTGTCATGCGTATTTTTGATCCAGATGCAGTGGTTGAAAAATACGAAGACTTAGGTTTCTCACCAGATGAAATCAAACAGTGGTTGCAAATGATTAGCCGCCCTAATGGTATAGTCTTAGTCACTGGCCCAACAGGTTCTGGTAAAACCACAACACTTTACTCAACCCTAAGGCAGCTGGCAACCGAAGATGTTAATGTCTCTTCAGTAGAAGACCCGATCGAGATGGTATTCCCAGAGCTTAACCAAATGCAAGTCAACCCCAAAATTGGTTTAGAGTTTTCCAGTGGTATTCGTACCTTGATGCGCCAAGATCCAGATATTATCATGGTAGGTGAGATTCGTGATTTAGAAACAGCCAAAATGGCGGTCCAGGCCTCTCTGACCGGACATTTGGTTTTGTCAACGTTACACACCAATGATGCCCCTTCGGCGATTAATCGTTTGTTGGACTTAGGTGTTCCAGACTATTTGTTGCGATCAACATTGGCTGGCGTTATAGCTCAGAGACTGGTTCGTTTGTTGTGTCCTCATTGCAAGGAAGCATCGCCGGTAGATGCCGAGGCTTGGGTTTCTCTTGTGCATCCTTGGGATATTGATATACCCGATAAAATTTACCACAAAGTAGGCTGTTTAGAGTGCCGCAATACTGGTTATCATGGCCGCACAGGTGTTTATGAAATCATGCCCATAAATTCTGGTCTGCGCAAATTAATCAAAGAGAAAATGCCTGCTGAAACCATAGCAAAAGAATCGTACAATTTAGGCATGCAACCCTTAAGGTTGTCTATTGCCAATTTATTAAAATCAGGAAAAACATCACTAGAAGAGGCAATAAAACTTGTTCCACCCGAGTATGACTAAATTTATTGCCATTATCCAGACAGGACAAGCCATACCGTCGGCATTAGAAAAATATGGAGATTTTAATGATTGGTTTATCCGAGGTATGGATATTGACCCTTCTCAAACCAAAACCTACCGTGTTTTTGAACAGCTGGATTTCCCGAATATAAAGAACATTGCTGGAATAATTGTCACTGGATCTGGAACGATGGTTACCGAAGAACTCGATTGGAGCAAAGCCACAATAAATTGGCTCAAGCCGCTATTGGACAAGGATATTCCCATTCTTGGAATTTGTTATGGGCACCAATTACTGGCGAAATCATTGGGAGGAGTTGTTGAATGGAACCCCAATGGCAGAGAAACGGGACAAGTCGAGATGCACCTTACAAGTAACTTGCGAAATGATTTATTGTTTGCAAATATCGCAGCCCCAAACTCCAACTGTTTGAAACTTTTTGCCACACACCAACAGTCAGTAACCCAACTTCCCAGCAATGTGACCCTTCTTGGTTCCACCAATCTAGATCCCAACCATGCTTTTAGGTACAAAAAACACATCTGGGGGCTGCAATTTCACCCTGAATTCACCGCGGATATTATTAAAGAATATATCCATGCCCGTGCTACCGACCTTATTCAAGAAGGGCTGAATCCAACTAAGCTAATTGCCTCTATCGAAAATACCAGCAAAGGAATGTTGCTATTGGAAAGATTTAAAAGAACATGCAAGTTCTAAGAGACATATTCACCGAGCAGATTTTTTTAAATAACAAAAATTAGTTTTATTTGTTTAAAATGTTTGAGGCATTTGTGATTCCCGTCTCAAAATTCAACTTGTTAAAGGGCTATAATAGGGCTATAATAGAAATTAGGTTTACAATAATTATCGCCTGTCATGAATGATAAAAAACAACAAATAGCTAGCTTAGCGACACATAGAAAAAATCAAGAAGTTTCTGATTTTGGTGAGTTACTGCCTCAAATATTGACTAAATTCGTTATAGACCTAAAACCTAAATTAATTCTTTGCTTTGAGTCACTAGATGACACCTTGTTTGACTTAGCAGAAAAAGCCGATACAAATCAAAAACAAACGCTGTACTTTGAATCTATGCGCAATGTGCGCAAATCTCGCGACAAAATTTTTATTGGTTTTTTCAAACAAATCAAGAAAACTTTTGTCTCTTTCAAAAAAAATGAGTTTGACTTCTTTGAAACAGAAAGTGCTAATACAGACCAGGACTCTTTATCACTGTCTCTCATTGATGAAAAAGAATTAGACGAAACTTTGGCAAAAATAAATCTAATTCAAAAATCAGAGATGGTTTATCATCGCCACATATTTGCATTAAAAAAGAGGTTCTCATTGCTGGCTTCTGGGTCAAAACTATCAACTGAACAAGTTCCAATAAGCCCTTCTGTGTTGGTAAACTCCT
The DNA here is from genome assembly GCA_964564165.1 of uncultured Alcanivoracaceae bacterium. Classification (GTDB taxonomy): domain Bacteria; phylum Pseudomonadota; class Gammaproteobacteria; order Xanthomonadales; family Marinicellaceae; genus NORP309. Next base: position 35,831 of record CAZLZZ010000002.1, read on the forward strand.
TTGCCAACAGTATTAAGGTATTGGAGATGGATATCACCACAAAACTAGTTTTGTACAAGTTATTTGAAAGAACTGTCATGGGTCAGTTGAATAATTTTTATAACCATATCAATGACTTTCTAATAGAGAAAGGAATCCTGCCACAAATTAAATACAATATCGGTAGAACAGGTCAAGGAAACGGTCAAGGAAACGGTCAGACCAGCACTGGTTTGCCACAGAAGGTGTCGCCAGAAGCCAATCAACTTGAAGACCAGTCTGAAGTAACTCAACAAGGAAATGGAAATACTCAAGGGGAAAGCTACAATGCCTCTGAGGGACATAACGTTGATCCAAATTTTCAGATAATTTCACAGTTGTTTAAGCGCAGTCATCAACAGAATGATCAAAATGCACCGTTCAATAATCTTAACAATCTCAATAACAACAATTCTTCAATGCAAGCATCGGGCACTCACTCATCTGTTGCCAATATAGACATGGGATCAATGATGAATGCCTTGTCTATTTTACAAAGGGAAGTATTGGGCAATGTTGAAAACAAACATTTCTTAAACAAATCGCCCATTGAAATTAAGAACGATTTAATTAATCAACTGCATAAATTAGATGCCAATTCGAAAGACAAAAAGGTCAGGCAAAAGGATGAAGATACCATAAACCTTGTTGCTCTATTGTTTCAATTTATTGTAGAAGATAGGAACCTCCCTGATTCAATTCAAGTAATTTTGGCCAGGTTACAAATTCCGTATTTAAAAATTGCGTTACAAGACAGCCATTTATTTGCCGATAAAACACATCCTGCTCGCACCTTATTGGACAAGCTTTCATTGGCATCTGTTGGTTGGAATGAGGATACTGATAAAAATAACCGTTTTATTTCAAAATTAGAACAGATTGTCCATGACATATTAGATCTTGACGAATATGGTTATGAGGTTTTTACTGCTTTACAAACGGATTTTGAAAAATTCCTAAAACAGCTCAATAAAAAATCAGATGTCTTACAAAGACGTACCCAGCAAAAAACCATTGGGCAAGAAAAAATCAGTCAAGCCAAAGAATACACCGCTCAATTATTGGTTGATAAAATAACCAATAAGCAAATGCCAATTTTGGTCAGAGACATCCTTCTAGGAGAGTGGTCAAATGTATTGGTTTTAATGCATTTGAGACACACAACTGATTCTGAAGAATACCAACAGAAAATTTTATTCATTGACGATATTATTAAGTATTGTGCGCCAATTAATAACACGCAAGTGACAAAAACTGATGTTCAAAAACTTTCAGAACTCTATAAAACAGGCCTTGACTTACTTGCTTACCAAGCAAAGGAGCTTATTGATAAGCAACACGAACTGGTTAGTTGTATCTATGAAGTTCACAACATTGACCTATTACATAAAGACAACCAAGACCCAGTTGAGTATATACTTGCTGAAGAAATTCTAAAGCTATCTGAAAATCATAAACAAAATGAAATTTCTGAATATATTGAAAAAATCATAGCGCCTTCAGAAGACAAACAAATTTATGAAAAAATTGATGACGAATTTTCTGAAATGGTAAGCGCATTAGAAGTCAGCACCTGGATGGAGTTTTTTCAGCCTGATAAAACGACTATTAGGGCCAAACTTTCTTGGATTAGTCCCATTACAGGAAAATTTTTATTTGTTAATTCTAGAGGTTTAAAAACATCGGACAAAACCAAACTAGCACTGGCCGAGGGCTTCCGAAACAGTTCAATTAGACTGTTAGAAAAGATAGCTTTATTTGACAGGGCTTTAGACTCAATAGCCAAAAATTTAGAAAAGAAAACCACTAAACCAGAAGATTCAACGACTGCGGACTAAATATACTTTATCCATTTCACCAAGACATTGTGAAGAAACTATCGGAATCGCGACTTTAGTCGCGCCTAAATATTTTAAAATGACAGGGCTAAAGCACCGATTCCGCTTTTAATCTCACGCACCAACACGCCATTGCCAATTCCGTGAAGGCGCATTAATGTCTTGTTGAAACTTTAAGGTGAGTTTACCCACCTTGATTTTATAAGATCATAAATCTAAAAGTTTCGTTTTATGCCTTGAAACCATATAGATTAACACCTGCGCAATAATAGCAGCGGGTGCGAGTAGTTACATTTTATTGGTATTTATTCTTCAACTTAACATAATGATTAGCAGAGTATTCCAAATCTGCCATTTGTTTTGGGGTTAAGTCCCTGATTTTTTTTGCAGGATTGCCCAACCACAGTTCACCGGTTTTGATGTGTTTATTGGGCGGAACAACCGACCCCGCTCCAACCATAGAATGGTGTTCAATCACACATTTATCCATCACTGTTGCGCCCATGCCGATTAAACAATAATCACCAATTTCACAGGCATGTAAAATAGCCGCATGACCTATGGTTACACCCTTGCCAATTTTCAACGGCCCGCCAGCTAAATCATGCGCACTTTTATGGGTGACATGTAGTATACTTCCATCTTGGATATTGGTGTCATCACCAATACGGATAGAATTAACATCGCCACGCACGACCGTCATAGGCCAAATTGAACAATTTTTGCCAATTTTAACATCGCCAATGACACAAGACTGTGGGTCGATATAAGTAGAATCGTGAATTTGGGGGATATAATTTTCAAATTTTCGAATAGACATAGGAATAATAATTTAATGAACGAGCAAACTATACCACTAATTCAATCAGATGCTGTTTTATTTGGCATCTTAGCAGGCATATTAGGACTGGTTTTTTATACCCAACAACACCAAGCTAGTTTTTGGAAGAAGTTTTATGGTGTTATTCCTGCATTACTGTTGTGTTATTTCTTGCCTTCTTTGTTGAATACATTTGGCTTGGTCAACCCTGAAAACTCAAATTTGTACTATGTTGCATCTCGTTATTTGCTGCCCGCTGCTTTGGTTCTTTTGGCTATCAGCGTTGATTTAAAAGGCATTATAAGACTGGGGCCCAAAGCTGGAATTATGTTCCTAACTGGCACACTGGGTATAATTATTGGTGGCCCCATTGCTTTTATTGTTGTTCGCTACTTTTTCCCAGAAGCCTTTGCAGGCTCTTCTGCCGATGAAATCTGGAGGGGCATGACAACTTTGGCTGGCAGTTGGATTGGTGGTGGCGCGAATCAAGCGGCCATGAAAGAAATTTATAATGTATCAGATGAAGCTTTTGCCAAAATGATAGCAGTTGATATTATTTGGGCAAGTCTTTGGATGGGAGTTCTGTTGTATATGTCAAAAAGAGCAAAAGCCATTGATGAAAAAACTGGCGCAGATGTTTCTGCCATTGAACGCATTAAATTAAAAATGGAAACGTTCCAAACCGAAAATGCCCGAAATTTCAACTTAAACGATTTAATGTTTATATTGGCTGTTGCTTTTGTTGCTACGGGTATTGGTCATGCAATCGCAGACTGGATTGCACCTTATATCCAAGAGAACTATCCCTCTTTAAATAACCTCTCATTAGGTTCGCCATTTTTTTGGTTGGTAGTTGTTTCTACTTCGATTGGTGTATTTTTATCATTCACCAAAGCCCGCAAACTTGAAGGAGGCGGTGCATCGGCTGTTGGCACGGTCTTTATCTATATTTTAGTTGCAACTATCGGTTTAAAGATGGACGTGATGAAGATTTTCGATGACCCAGTGGTGTTTTTAATTGGTGGTATTTGGATTGGTATTCACGCTATTTTATTGCTAGTTGTTGGCAAACTTATCAAAGCACCTTTGTTTTTCCTTGCAGTAGGCTCGCAAGCCAATGTTGGAGGTGCTGCATCAGCTCCAGTTGTTGCTACCGCCTTTCATCCATCACTAGCACCTGTTGGTGTTTTATTGGCAGTATTTGGCTACACAATTGGCACTTTAGGCGCATGGTTCACAGGAGTTTTGTTGCAAATGATTGCGGGCTAATAAAGTTTAAATTTAGCCACAGTGACCAAGTTTTACAGGCACTAGATGATACCTGGGTAACCATTGGTAATTGGCATTCTGCGATCCTTTCCAAAAGCCATTTTAGTAACACGGGGCCCAGGAGCTGCTTGTTGCCGTTTGTATTCGTTTCTATCAACCATTTTTAAGATTTTTTTTACCAAATCCAAATCATGTCCATAACTGGCAATTTGTTCAGCGTCTTTAAAGTCATGGATGTAAGCCTTGAGGATATCATCCAAAATTTCATAATCAGGCAAGGAATCAGAATCTTTTTGATTCGGCCGCAATTCAGCTGAAGGCGGTTTTGTGATAGTATTTTGCGGGATTACAGGGCTAATTGAATTGCGGTATTCGCACAATTCATAAACCTGCCCTTTAAACAAATCTTTAATAATAGAAAAACCGCCCGCCATATCACCATACAGCGTGCTATAACCAACAGCAATTTCACTTTTATTGCCCGTGGATAATAATATGGCATTTTGATTGTTGGCAAAGCTCATGGCAATCACACCGCGAATACGCGCTTGAATATTTTCATCGGTGAGGTTTTGATAATAATCGTCCATCAACGGCGTTAAGGTTTTTTCAAAGCCTGCATGGAACGGTTCAATTTCAATGGTATGGGTAGTGATATTTAAGCTTTTAGCTAACAACAAGGCATCCTGGATAGAGTGCTTGGAAGAGAACTTAGAAGGCAACAACAAACCTGTTATGTTTTCAGCCCCCAAAGCATCCACAGCAATAGCAGCCGTTAATGCCGAATCGATGCCTCCAGATAAACAAATGATGGCTTTGCTAAAACCGTTCTTATGAAAATAATCATGGGTACTAAGGGTTAAGGCTTGATAAATTTCTGTCAATTTATCTAAGCGCGGACTGATAGAGTTTTGTTGTTGATTGGTATCGAAAATCAACAACTCTTGTTTAAAGGTTGGACATTGTGCCAACAATTCTCCGTTTGAATTAATGATAACGCTGGTGCCATCAAATACCAACTCGTCCTGGCCACCGTACATATTACAATAAATTAAATTGGCGTTATTGTCTTTACAGCGTTTTTGCAACATGCGAATGCGCGAGCCAATTTTCCCCGTGGCATACGGTGATGCGGATATATTGAGCAGCCAGTCAATTTTTTCTTTGCCCTGTTGCACCACAATTTGCGCATCATTCCAAATGTCTTCGCAGATATTAACCCCAAACTTGTAGCTGCTTTCATTAATTTCGGTTTCTATGATGCCATCATGCGAGCCTTTGGTAAAATATCGGTGTTCATCAAACACCAAATAATTGGGCAATTGGTGCTTGTCGTAAATCATCTTTATCTTACCATTTTGAATAAATGCTGCAGAATTGTGGCGTTTTTCAGGTTCATTCGGGTGATTTCGCGGAAAACCAATTACCACACATATATTTTGACACTGTTCAGCAATAGTCTTTACCGATGCCAGACAGTCATCAATAAATTGTTGATGATACAACAAGTCTTCAGGTAAATAACCACAGACAGTCAGTTCAGGAAACACCAACAAATCAACATCTTGTGTTTGCGCTTGTTTAATGTTTTCTAAAATCATTTGTTGGTTTTTTTTAATATGACCAACGGTTAAATTTATTTGTGCTATGGCAATTTTCATTAATTTTTATCTGCATAAGTTTATCAGTCCATTGTATTTTAACTTTCATTTAGACACAAAGAAAAGAAGTGTCTATATAAAATCAAGTGGGTAGATGGTTATATTGACTGCCTAAAACAAACTCACAATCAAAATTGGGGTCGTGATTTTAGTCGCATTTTTTTAACGCTACCTTTCCATAAAACGCTAAGTGTCAACAAATCAATCTTTACCATCAAAGCTTCAGAAAAATAGACTTTTAGCACACCATTTTTGCTAGTTTATTAATAAGGTGGGATTTTCCCACCTTACATGTGAGTATTAAAATAAAGTACAGATTGGTATCATTCCATAAAATAAAATGCAGGACTAAAGTCCCACCCCCTTAAGTTGGGAGTTAACTTGTAAAAGTAAACGTTTCAATGTTGATGTGATTTTAATAAATCCTTGAGACTAATGGTTTTCTTCTTATATGGGAAATTTCAAATTAGCTTACCCACTGGATTTAACATAGAGCCAAAAATATTTACATTTTTTAACGGGATAGTAGTGATAAAATATATTGAATAAAGATTTCAAACACGGTATTATTTAAGAAACATTAGATATTGGAGTTAATTATAGAAATGGCAAATATAAATAGAAACAGTAATAATTGTTAGCACTATAAAGTGATGGTGAAGACTTTAATATTTATAGGTGTAATTTTATCTTCTTCGGCAGTTGCTGTTGAAAGTATTTGCTATGGCACTACATCAAATGGAAGGTTGGAAAACGGTGTAAAGCTCCCGAGTGAAGGGAATAATTTTGTGAGCTACAGTGCTTCTGCTGAAATTCTCGGTAGAACTTATGTTCATTCAAAAGCTAAAGAAATCATACTTGCCGCATACAAATGGCTTGAATCAGACGCGCCAGGTAAAATATTTAAATACGCTGAAACAGGGTTCAAGGACGGTGGGCAATTCAAGCCCCATAAAACTCATCGCAATGGATTGTCTGTCGATTTCATGGTCCCGGTAACAGACAAGAAAAGGACAGACAAGAAAAGGAAATCAGTTCATCTCCCTACCCATTTTTTCAATAAATTTGGTTACTCAATTGAATTTGACAGCACGGGAAATTACAAAGAATATAAAATCGATTATGAAGCACTAGCGGCCCATATCGTGGCTTTGCATAAAGCGGCCATAGAAAGGGATTCAGAACTATGGAGGGTAATATTTGATCCGATTTTACAGCCGTATTTAATGAAAACTAAATACGGGGAATATCTTAAATTGAATATTCAATTCTCAACGAAACGGTCATGGGTAAGGCATGATGAACATTATCATGTCGATTTCAAAATTCCGTGCCAGCCCAAGGAAGCTGTCCGAGAATAAAAAGCCTACTGCAAAAAACTTGAAATTGGTGAGGATTCAATGTCCACAATAATGGGAGTATTAACGTCGTTTATGTTTAGTATGTGGGTAGTTCTCGAATTTTGTATCAATTGGCGTTTTAATTTTATCAGGAAATCTCAGTTGTTTTATTGAGATTGCAATGTACTTTTGTTATATATAATTGGAATAGAAGTTACACTAAATTTATGACAAAGTCGCAAAATAACCCACCTTACAACTTTAACGGGACAGTAGTGAAAACAAATATGAAAATCATTGAATCAAAAGAAGCTGTATTTATTATAAATTCATACCCGAATAATGCTAAAGAAAAACTGTTGTTTCTGCGCAGTTTAATTATAGAAACTGCAACGAAGTTGAAAGCCATAGAAAAAATAGAAGAAACGATAAAATGGGGCGAACCAAGCTATATAACTAAAAATGGCAGTACCATAAGAATTGACTGGAAAGAAAAAACCCCAAATCAATACTTTATGTTCTTTAATTGCAAAACAAAATTAGTAGACACATTCAAAGAACTGTACAATGATAAATTTACATTCAAAGGAAATAGAGAAATAACATTTGAAATGGAAGAAAATATAGCCGTTGAAGAATTGAAACATTGTGTTGAAATAGCCCTTACCTATAAGGGCCGAAAAAACCTGTCTTTATTAGGTGTGTAATATGTGTTCTTTAATATTTAAACATGAAATAGAAGGAATGTAAGGTGGGTTTTACCCGAATGGCACTTACTTAAGAGGATTTAAAAACTTAAGACATTGAAATATAACGTAAATTCTTAAGGAAGCCAAAGATCCTTCGGGTAGTTGGCTTTTATTCGTATCATCCTTGATACTCACCTTCATCCATGAAGGTTTGCATTAAAATTCTTTCCAGAAGAATTTTTGCCAACACGTTTTAAAACCTGCGGTTTTATTGTTGACTAAAGCCAACTACCCGATATAAGTTCTTTTATTTATAAAATCTGTTTTAAAGCTGGTTAAATATTTTCATGCTTTTCAATAAATTACTTCTTAAGAAAGTACCAATGGGGTAAGTAGTGTATAGGAGTGGCAAGAGCAAAGAACGTCTTTTATCTTGCTATGAATTATTAATATTGATATCGTTGGAAGTCATTGTATTTTCATTTAGCCATATAAGTGCGAACTTCCATAATTCCTTTTTCTTAGAGCTAAAAAACTTCATATGGCCTATTTCTTTGTACCCTAATTTTTTTGGATTTAAGGTGGTAATCTTGGGTTTTAATTGAGAATATACTCTCACCATATCTCTGACATTTGCGATGTTGGCAATGTCATCATCATTGGCATGAACCCACAGGGATGGCAGGGTTAGTTTGTTGTAGTAATGGTTTAGGATTGATTTTCCAAAATCAGTTTCTACATATCCTTTGCCGTTACACCATTTGCGCCATTGCGATGCCACTAGTTTAGGCAATGGTTCGCCCATTTTTAACCAATGGGAATTTGTTTGTCCAAAAAGAAAATTACTTGCAGGAATAAAAAAGTTGATGAAAACCTGAGATGTAAGCTTGAAAGGATATTTTATATTCCTTAAACTTCCTGAGGAGCATGCATAATTGAACATTGATTGTAACTCGCTTGAGTTCTTCATCAATCCAACTAGTTGGCCTCCTACACTGTGCCCGATTAAGTGATATGAGGTGTTTGGGAACTGCTGCTTCAGGGTTTCCAAAACGGCGGTCATGTCCAGAGCACCCCAGTTAACTAGGGACGCGTTAATTCCATTAATAGAATCATTTTTTGAATCACCAATCCCTCTATTATCAAAGGTAATAACTGCAAATCCATTTTGAGCCAAAAAACCAGCAAAAGAATGATAAAACTGCCTTTTTATTCCAGTAGCAGGAGCAATCATAACAGCCCCCTTTAGCTTCTTTGATCTGTACAACGTGCCTGCTATACTAATGCCATCTTCGCCCGTTATTTTTATTTCTTCTTTCATGTGCTGTTCTTTAATGGTTTAAATTAATTTTTTTGCAATGCCAAAATCGGATCTAGTTCGGCGGCTTTTTTGGCAGGATAGTAACCAAAACCAACACCAGTGACCAAACATACACCAACAGCAAGAATAATTGATGAAAAAGACCACTGTACGGGCCAGTCGGCGAAGGATTGAATCATAAATGACAAAGCCACGCCCATGACAATACCAAGCAAGGCACCCACTGCTGAAATGGTGGCAGACTCAACCAAGAATTGATTTTTAATGTCGGCTTTTCTGGCTCCAAGTGCGCGCATTAGGCCGATTTCTCTGGTGCGTTCTAGGATGGTTGCTAACATGATATTCATGATACCAATACCTCCGACCAGTAAAGAAATGCCCGCAATGCTGGACATGACTATGGTGAATATTTTTTGCGTTTTGTTTTGTTGGTTCAATAAAGATGCTGGTACTATAATTTCAAAATCATCAACATTGCCATGCCTACGTTTGAGCAATCGGTCTATGGCTAATGCTGCCACTTGTGGTTCGATCGTTTCGTCTATCGTCACTCGAATACTGTCGATTTGGCTTTCCAACTCGGGAATTTTTAAGCGTTTGTGTGCTGTTGATAATGGTAAAAAAATACGGTTATGTTCAGCACCTAGTTTTATGCCTTGGATTTCTTTTTTGCTGAGTTTTTGTCGCTTTAATACGCCAATCACCTCAACCCATAAATGATTAACTTTGATTAATTTTCCGATAGCCTCTTCAGCATCTTCATCGGGAAATAACGTTGCAGCGGCTTCTGCGCCTATGACGGCTACTTGTCTACTGGTCTTGTTATCATTGGCAGTAAATAATTGACCACTTTGAATTTTTAGATTTGACATGTTGAAACAATCAGCAGATATCGCCATTACAGAACTGTCTGCTGAGGCATTTTTTGAAAACAAGGAATAGGTGTTGATATTTTTTTGCGCACAGTGTTGCGTGACAAAAGGCAAAGAGCCGGAAATAGCCCGCATATCATTTAAGCTTAATCCAATGGAATTTTTGCGAATTTCTTTGCGGGTTTCTGTATCGTTTTGTTTTTCATTGATGACTAAATTTCTCAAGCCCATAGATTCAATCAACCGTGTTGATTCAGCTTTTGCGCCTTCTCCAATACTCAACATGGCAATCACTGCACCGACACCAAAAACCATGCCCAATAGGGTGAGTAAAGTGCGCAGTTTATGGTGAATCATTTCATTCAAAGCTTGGATAAATAAGATTCGCATTAACGGTTCTCCTTGTCTTGAGATGATGGCTTATTCGGTTCGGTTAAAGCAATGATATCATTCTCTGACAATCCCGATTTTACGATACATTGGCTGGTTGAACAAATGCCTGTCATCACGTCCTTTTTGCGGTATTCTCCATTTGCACCTTTATGATACACCCAACTCCTGCCATTTTTTCGGAAAATAGTTTGTATAGGCACAACAATGGCTTGAGATTTTTCTGATGTGAATATAGTGGCATCTAGTCGCTGACCGGGCAGCAGCTTTTTTTCATCTTTTTCATGGATAAGCACAGTGATGGTGAAATACTTAACTGGGTTATTGCGTTTTTTGGGCTGTGCAGACTTACTGATCATGCTGATGATTCCAGTAAATTTATGGTTAGGGAAAGCATGTAACATAATGTCCACTTTTTGGTCTTTTTTTAATCCAACTGCTTCTATTTCAGGAACAAATATTTTGGCTTTCATTGCTGATAAATCAGGGATTGATGCTATGCCCATACCAGGAAATATAGATTTTCCTGCCTGTGGCAAGGAGCCGTCCCAGCCTTTCTTTAATACAACAATGCCATCATGAGGTGCCCGTATTTCTAGTTCTTTTAAGCTTGATTGGTTCATGTCTACTTTGGCTTGTTGCAGTTGGCTCTTAGAATTGATTAAACCCACTTCCGAATCGGACTTGCCTTTAAAATGAGTGGCCATATTATCTATGTAGAGAGATTTAGCTTCTAAAAATTCTTCATTATCAGATGCGTCAATCATCTCAATTTTTGTATAGAGTAATGGGTTGTCAATGTTAAATTTTTGGGCCATTAAATACTCAAAATCAACCACTTGGCTTTCGTTGTTAAAATCAGCAAGAGAATTATCCAGTTCACGATTTTTTTGTGCCCGAGTGTAGTTGAGTTTGACGAGTTCAAATTCTGCAACATCCATTTCATTCTGAAAAGATATGCCATCAAATTTTACAATAACATCGCCTTTTTTTACCCGCGTATATTGATCGGCTATCCAAGCAATGGTTTGGGGTCTTCTCGATGCTGTTGTCGCTGTTATCGGAGTCGATTTCACTGCTTCGAGTTCACCATGCGCAACAAGACTAAAAACCGTTTCAGATTTTTTAACCACCAATTCAGGCGTTTTACTTTCTTCTTGTTTACAAGCCGATAACACTAATATGAATAGCAATCCGAATAGTAATCCTATCAGGTTTTTCATTTAGAATTACCATCACTGTCCACAGTGTCCAAGGGCAAAGTAGCACTCAAGCGCATACCCGGCCGCATCAATTCTGTATCTACATTATCAAATTCAACCACTGCTTGTAAAATTTTACTGGGTTGGTTTTTCGATTTGATTCGCACCACTTTAGAAATTTCTGTAATCATTCCGCTAAATTCTTTGTCCGGTAACGCATCTAATTTAACCTTAACCCTCTGATTAAGTTCAATGTGTTTAATGTTGTTTTCTGCAATTTCAATACTGGCGATGATCTTCTTCAAATTAGCCACTTCAACCACTCGCCTATTTCCCCATATTGTATCGCCTATTGCATATTTATCACCTTGCCAATTGGTTTTGTGCATGACGATTCCTTCTGCCTTTGCCATCATATTCATGCTAGAAATTGATGCCTTATATTTTTCAATATCTGTTTTTAATTTTTTAATTCCTGATTGTAAAATTTGTTGATCTGTCTGGCTTTTTTGTTTGCTTAATTCATAATCCAGCTTTGATGAAGCGTATTGTTTTTTTGCCAGCTTTAATCTCAGTTGATTTTCTTGGTAGTCATTTTTTGCCAATACACTTTCTGGCAACTCAGCTTTTCTTTGTGCTTTATCTAACTGCATCTTTTTCTCTTCAATGGCGATGGCTTTTTTTTCAAAGTTTTCCAACTCATTGGCTTGGTTATTCTTAACCTCACTTTGTTTAATAGCCAGCTGACCTTTTGATTCTACTAATTTCCTATTGATTTCATCGGTTTTAAACATTAACACAGGCATGCCTGCTTTTATCACCGAACCATCTTCTGCCATAAATGACACCGTATATTGCCAAATCCCTTCGACTCTAGGTGGGGAAAAGCTATCCGTTTGCTGGGCTTTTAATTCGCCTAATATCTTAATTTCATCGGCTGCATAAAGCCCTTTTGTTATAAATAAAGTTAGGCACAGTATTAATGTGTTTTTTATTGTGCTTTTCATTGCGATTGTCATTGTGAGTTTTCTGCAAGGTTAATTGCCACCTGCGCGCTCATACCAATCAGCAGGTTATTGGGCACATTTTCTAAAATCTCTATAGTTGCCTGATAATACAGCGCATTTCCCCAAACTTGTTTGTCAGATCCTCCTGATGAGAGTTTAATTATTCTTCCTAAGTAAGAATTTTTTAAAAAAGCATCAAATTTAATGATTACTTTTTGGTTGACAGATAGCCTGGGAATATCAATAGCATTTATACTGGCAACAATTTGCATGTCATTATTTTGTGAAACACTCATTAGCTTGAAGCCTGTTTGAACTTGGTCTCCTTCTTGAATTTTCTCACCACTCCAAGGGTGAGCTGCATAGACTATATATCCTTCTTGATTGGCTGTTATATTGAATTTTTTTAAAGTGCTTTGTAAGTAGTCGAGTTTTTTTTGTTTTTGAATAATGCCTAACACTACTTTCTTTTTACTGTTAGCAATAACAATTTTTTGTTCTTGCAAATCCTTTATTGCTTTTTTATAAGATTTTTCAGAGTTCTTTAATTGCAATTGATTTTGTTTGTATTTAAGCTCTCCGATAAAGTTAACTGGAGTTTCTGCCTGCATTGTGGCAATTTCGAAATTTATCTTGGTAGTCTCATAGGCTATTTGTGCTTTGTTTAATTGGATTTTAAATTCTACTGCACTTCTAATTGCTGTGGACTGATAGGATTGCAACTCTTCTTCTTGTGCTGTAAGCTGACTATCTAATGAAGCACCATCGATTCTTACCAAAAAATCGCCGGTCTTTACAAACGAACCTTCTGCTGCCATTTCACTGATTTTACCATTAAAAGAAGGAAGCAAAGGCATCAAGATATGTTGAATATTTTTAGATTCTAGTTCGCCGGTAACATAAATAGTTTGGGCATAAGTATTAATGCTAAACAATATAAGTAACAACAATCTCATTGAACTATCTCCCCATCTAAAAAATGAATGGTGCGGTTGGCATTTTTTGCAATATCATCCTCATGTGTCACCATCACAATGGTTTGTCCTGCCTGGTTAAGTTCAATAAGTAATTCCATGATTTGTTTAGAAATAGTGCTATCCAAGTTACCTGTTGGCTCATCAGCCAACAATATATCGGGGTTGTTTATTAAAGAACGGGCTATCGCCACGCGTTGAATTTGCCCACCAGACATTTGATTGGGCATGTGGTTGATGCGGTCTTCTAGGCCTACTTTTACCAGTAATTTTCGTGCCCGAATGCGGCCAGCTTCTGTGACTTTAGCATCGGTATAACGCAGTGGCAATATCACGTTTTCTAGAGCACTTAATCGAGGAAGAAGATGGAACCCCTGAAAAATAAACCCTATGCGTTGATTGCGTATTTTTGACAACTCCTCGTCATTTAATCGACTAACATCAAGACCTGCTAACAAATATTCTCCAGATGTGAGTTTATCCAGACAACCCAAAATATTTAATAAGGTTGATTTTCCAGAACCAGAACGGCCCATAATGGCCACAAATTCCGCTTTCTTTATATGCAAGTCTACGGCATTTAATGCGGTTATTGTTTCCCCTTGGGTTTTGAAAATTTTGGACAGGTTTTTTATTGTTATCATTCGGCTTTTAGTTTAGCATTAGTTTAGCATTGGTTTTAAGGTGTTTTTACATTATCTTAACATTAGGATAGTTCAAATATTAATTAGTTCAATTTATTATAAATAATGACTACCAATCAAAATCTGTTTCTTTGAGTTTGTCCTGTATAAAATCGCGTATTTTATAAGCATCTTTTAATTCTAGATAGGGTATCCTAACATGGTGCAAAAGAGGATTAGACCCAGCGGTATCAATTTCGATAGTCGCCATGTTGTTGAGTCTGTCAAAATAAGTTTCTAAAATTTCAACCGTTTGCACTTTGCTAATTTTAACAAAACTTTGTTTGCTAAACCAAACACCACTTTTAAAACAAATGATGTCGTCATTAATATAATAAGCGGTTTTTTTAACATAATTTTTTGAATACAAATAGGCAACCGGGATCATCAATACAATGGCAACCCAAGCAAATAACTTGATTTCTATCTGTGGTATACTGGCTACACCAATGATAATTGTACTAAAAACCAATAAGTTAACCAGTGATCTTTTAAACACCCTTTTCCATGCCCGATAAGGAATGAGCTGCCAGTCAACCGTACCCAATTTTATTTTTGGTTCTATTTTTTGTATAAAATCTTTGACTTTTGAGGCCTCAATATAAGGTGCCAACCAGCGCATAACAATGCCACTATTATCGGTATTTACACCACCTGCTGTTTCAATCGTAATGGTGTTTGCTTTAAATAATTTGTGTAATGGGTTTTCGCTGATGCGGTACAGTTGTATTTTCTTTAAAGGAATGGTCGCAGAAATTTTTGACAACAGCCCCATATGTGCTTGTAATCTATCGCCGTGCTTTCCTATCTTGAACTGATAAAACTTCATCAACGCCCAAAGTATTGACATCAATTGTAAAAAAACAAATATCCCCAATCCTACTATACTGACATAGATAAACCCTTGAGCCAAAGTGACTTTTGAAAAGTCTGGTATTTTATAAATCAGATTCAAATACTTGGTCAATCCCGCTATAAACATTTGGTTTTGAGCCAAAAAGCCAAAAAGAATCGCCCCATAAAACATGCCTTTTTGTGAAATTATCCCATACTTGATCACATCTTTTGTCGACAATTGCAATAACTGGCTAGAATTTTCATCCTCTTTCTTTGTCTGGCTGTCCTCTACAAAGTCGTGTTTGTTTGCAATATTTTTTACAGAGCCGGCTTCTTTGACTTTAAGTTTAATCGACTCTACAACATCCAAATCAACCACGCGCATGACTGCTTCAGGTTTACCACCTGATGCGGATTCCAGCTGCAATGTTGCGACCTTAAAGAACCGTTCTAAGATATTTTGCGAGACATTAACATTTTGAATGCGTGTGTAGGGAATTTTGCGGTTACTTTTAAATAAAATGCCTTCTTTGATTTCGATTTTATCGGGCTTTATCCAGTAATGATAAAACCAGTATTGCAAAATAGCAAACAATAAAATAAAGACAGCAACCCCTGCAAATAGCCAGTTTGGCATGTCAGTTTTAGCATAAGTATAGATACCAATTGCCATGGGAATAATAGATTTAATCACCACATAAACGGCAATGAACAGCGGCGATAACTTATTCAGTCTAGTGCCTGCTGAATTTTCAGGTGCGTTTTGAGATGAATCTTGGGACGAGTCCTGAGATACATCCTGATCGTTGGTTTCTACCTCACTCATACGGCATCATTGCTTTCTTCAAAAGAAAGAGATTCACGCAGGCTTTCTGCCTCTTGGTGTAAAATTCCGGGCAGCTTTACTGATGCATTGCGCGTACCGGCGGTATGTACCACTAATTCAGCCAGTTGATATCTCCTTTCAATCGGGCCCTGTATAACATCGGTATGTTGTACGCGATTGCGCGGAACTATGATTTTTCTGCGCCAAAATACTCCACGATTGATATACAAACCAAAATCATCCATGGCATAGCTAAAATGCCTGTATGCCGCCCCTTGGTAAAGATAGATAAGAAGATAAATGGCCCATACAGTTGCCAATTCTATTGCAATAACCCACCATTGTAGAGAAGCAATCAGTAAAGTAATTGATGCGCCGATGGTAATGATTGAAAATACCACCGTCAGAATGATTCGGTTAAGTTTTAAATAACTGCGCTCTTGTTTTTTTAGATTTAGATTTTCCATGCTTGTTATTGTAAAGCAATAAACATTATTTACATGTGCAATTAGTCATTTCTTTACTTTAGATAAAACAAATTTGTGTAAAGAGAAAGCCTTAGTCATTTCTTTACTTTAGATAAAACAAATTTGTGTAAAGAGAAAGCCTTAGT
>CAZLZZ010000003.1:0-46671 GCA_964564165.1 uncultured Alcanivoracaceae bacterium
TAATTCAAATATTGAATAATGTGGAGTTAACAATTGGAATGATTGAAAAAGAAATTACAAAATATCGAAATTAGATATAGACAATATAGATCTTAAAACTTAATAACCAACTAAATATATAATCATGACAACTGAACAAAACATTAAAATTATTGATTCATTATACGGTGCTTTCTCAACTGGAGATATGCCAACTGTATTGGGACTAATGCATCCTGAAATCGAATGGAATGAAGCCGAAAGTAATTCGCTAGCAGATGGAAATCCTTACATTAGTCCAAATGCAATTTTAGAAGGCGTATTTGCACGTCTTGGAGCTAACCATGAGCACTTTGGATTGCAGGATGTTAAAGTCCACGGCATGAACGATAATATGGTCTTAGCTACTCTACGATATGATGGTAAAGTTAAAGCGACAGGAAAGAGCTACAATGCACAAGCCGCACATTTATGGACGCTTAATGATGAAGGAAAAATTACTGCCTTTCAGCAATATGTGGATACTAAAAAGTTAGCAGACTCTGAATAGTAATTTTAATTGTATAGACTGATATGTGATTAAAAAAATAACGAAAGCACAACAAAGTATAAAAATAATAGCCGAAATAGTAGTAGATATTAACATTGTAGCCCGCATAAAATTTAGTAGTAATTTGAAAAAATAGAGTTACGCAATCGGCTTCTATTCTTATACAAACCGTTGCCAGTAATTAGTAAAACATTGCTTGTAACAAAATCTTGAATCATTCGTCATGGATAAAGCAAGGGATAAAACAAGGAAGATAAAGCAAGGGCGCCCATGTTATAAGATAAAGCAAGGACGCCCATGTTATTATTAACAAGATAAGATAGCGGCATTAAGATAAAAGCTTACCAAAACCATTAAAAACGTATGACAGTAGCAAGAAGACAATTAATCAGTTTGGAAGATACGCCTTACTACCACTGCTATGTACGCTGTGTTCGCTGGGCGTTTATTTGTGGTGATGATAAATATAGTGGCAATAATTATGACCATAGGCGTGAATGGATTCGAGATAAAATCATGTCGCAGATTGAGACATTTGCAATTAATTGTCGTCGGATACACATCCGTGTGGACTAACATGAAAATACTCTCCAGGAGTATTTTTGACGAGGATAAGGAGAAATTTTGGCAAAAATCCTTCAGGAAAGGATTTTCATGTTAACCTACATGGATGTAGGCAAGTATCAGGACGATATGCGTAAAATCCAGCTTTTCCGCAGTAGAATATTCTTTCTCGGTCAAGCACTAATATAGAAATAAAATTATGAAAAATAAGAAATTAGATACCGGAACAATAATAGGCATTATAGGCGGAATTATTGGATTATTAATTGGTGGATATGTGCTGCTAGATGTTTTAACAGCCAGTAAAAAAGTGAGTGTTAATTTAGGAATTAAGAATGAAGGTAAAACATACCTGTTTTCTCATAGATCTAGTCATAGCTTTAAAATTTTCAGTTCTAATAATCCTCATAGTGCTCCTTCGATTGCAAAAACAAGTACTATTATTGAAATCGATGATGATATTTACGTTGAGCCTAGAGAGCTCAAAAAAATCATTAGTTTAGCATCTAAGAATTATACTCTTTTTAATAGAGAAAGAAAAAATTATGATGGTTATGTAACTATAAACGCTAAAAACAATAACACTTTTTCTATTACTAAAATTGATAAGGAAGGGGACAAAATTGGAGAGAAAATCAGTGAAAATGTTATTGAAATAAAAAATAAAAAGGGCGATATACATTATATTCGATGGTCAATATTGCCAAACAAAGAGAAGGTGGTTGAAGAAAACTGTATTATGGCTCCTATTCGTCTAGCAGATAATTATAAGCCTGGAGCTACATCTTATTACACAGAAGATATTGTTGTAATTAAACTAAAAACTGTTCTAGAATTTTTAAATAATGGATCTGATTATAAATATGATGCTGATAATGAAATTCTATATGTCGTCCAGCAATAATGCTCTAGAGAAATGTTTTCGATAGCAAAGGGAAGTCGTCAGGCGGTAGATTTCAAGGAAGTTGCCGCCTTTTTCAAAATTCATGCCGCCACATACTCTATAATTTGTGATTTTTGATAATCTATAGTAAATTTATATTAGAGATCTTTCGTCAATGGTAGCCATTAAAGAAAATTACCAAATTTTTACTTTTATCTCGTGTCCCCGCCCCAGCGTGGTAACCTACAACATAATATTGAAATAGAAAATTGTGAAAATTGTGAAAATAGAATTAAAAAATAAATACAAAATGTTTGGTGGGTCGCAAGAGTTCTACCAACACAATTCAGCAGTTAATAATGCTCCGATGAGTTTTTCGGTATTTTTGCCCGATCAAATTAAGGATAGAAAATTGCCTGTGCTTTATTGGTTGTCAGGCTTAACTTGTACAGAAGAGAACTTTGTTATCAAAGCGGGTGCTCAACGCATGGCCGCAGAACTAGGAATCGTGATTGTCACCATGGATACAAGCCCCAGAAATTTAGGCATTCAGGGTGAAGATGATCATTATGCTTTTGGCAGCGGCGCAGGGTTTTACATCAATGCGACTGAGCCTAAATGGTCAAAGCATTACAATATGTATGATTATGTCAGTAAAGAGCTACCTGAAATTATCCAAACCAATTTTAATGTCAATGATAAGAAAAGTATTTTTGGACATTCGATGGGTGGTCACGGTGCTTTGATGGTGGCATTAAAAAACCCCAATCAATACAAAAGTGTCAGTGCTTTTTCGCCAATTGTTGCGCCCACTCAAGCCAGTTGGGGGCAGATTATTTTTAACGGCTATTTGGGCGAAGATCAGTCCACATGGTATGCCTATGATACTTGTGAACTGATCAAGACCGCAAAAGAACAACTCCCTTTGTTGGTCGATTTTGGCACTGATGATGAATACCTACAAGAACAATTGAAACCTGAATTGTTGGAACAAGTATGTAAAGAATACCACCATCCTTTAAATTTAAGAATGCAAACAGAATATGATCACAGTTATTATTTCATAGCGACGTTTATTGATGAGCATTTGAAGTATCATGCAGGGTATTTGAATGGCTAACCCGTGTCGGTTTTATGCAGAACTGGTGCTTCACAGTCTGTTTAGCCCTGCTATTATATCTATGATGTTTAAGCACGACTAAAGTCGCGATTCCGGTAGTTTTTTCACAATTTTTGGTGCAAAGAATTGATGAACTTTTATTCTTGCCCAAGCCTTGGTTTTGAAAGGTTTATTTTTTTATTTTCTTCCTGCGACTGATAAAAAACAAAACAATTCCTGAAATTGCAGTGACCAATGCAATCAATGAAAAGATTTTAATCAGCCAATTGCCAAAATCATCTCGGCCTATATAGTCCATGGTGTGCAACATCCAAAAGAAATCAAAGATACGCCAAGAAGTGTGGCGAACGGAAGTTAGGGTACCTAATTCAGTCGAAATATAAAATGTAGGTGAACTCGGGTAATCATAGGTAATTGCCCAAGCTGGCTTGGTACCTCCTCGGTATTCGTGGTGTTTTCCTGTTTCTGTGATTAGTTCTATTGACTCGATTTCTGCTTCAAAGTTGGTGTTTTGTTTGGCGATGTCTATGGCTTGTTGTTTACTGATTGCTGGAATGATTTCTCCAGTAATAGCGTTAACTAAGTCAGTTTCACATTCGTTATATTGTATTCTATAGGCTGGTTGATTGATGAAATTGATGACTTGGATTGACTCTAGTTTTTCGAAGTCTGGCAGTTTATTGAGGGCAGCTTGGGTTGAAACCAAAGGCTGAGCCAATTCTGGCTGATCTACGTTGCGCAGGTGATTGCCACGTATGTCTTCGATATCATTCCATGAAAACCAGATACCACCTATGGTCCATGCAAGAAGTTGTAAAGAAACTAGTAGAGCAACATATCGATGGGTTTTTCTGAGAATTAGTTTTTTATTCATGTATTATTCCATGAATTAACTGTTTTTCATTTATGATTTATCATAAACCAAAGGCTTTGGAAAAATCCAGTTTTGATTTCTTTGTCATCTAAATGGTGGCGTTCGAAGAAGATTTCTAAGGCCTGAATTTCACCTTTGTCTAGCCAAGTACCTTGACAGTCGTGGCAAACATCAACCATAATTTGTGAACAGTAGCCATGTTCTCTGCGGTCCATTTGGGTTGAGCATTTTGGGCAGTTCAATAAGGGCCTGTCTTTTTCTAGCGCCTGCATATAGGATGGATTAACTAAGTCTGGCATTTTGGCTAATTCGGCACCATAATTTTTGCCTTTGTTGGCTTGTATGGCTTTGAGTTCCCATTGGTCTAACCACATACCTTTGCAATTATCGCATTTGTCAACCATGACGGCACGTTCGTACTCGTGTTGTTTTAATGGGGAGTTATCCACAGGACATTTCATATTTCACCTTGGTTTATACCAGTACTTGATTGAGAAATAATATTCTACTATGGAAAAGTTGTATTTTGTTAAGTTTTCTCCTTATTCTCATCATAAATACTTCTAGGAGCTTGTCCGAGAATAGGAATCGTCATGAAGGAAAGCTGGGTTTAGTGCGATTTTTAGCTTTTTTGAGGAGAATAGCTCCGCTATGTGACGAAAAACAGCTGAAAATGGCACAAATTCAGATTTTCTGTAATAGGTTTTCTATTCTCGGACAAGCTCCTAGACTGATGAGTCTTATTCAAAGCCATTCACAAATATAAATGATTCTCGGGCTAAATTTACGGCTGCCAATGCATCTAGTCTTCCCCAGCCAAAAGTATTGTTCGGGCTTTGCGAGCCCAAAACACCATTGCAGTTTTGTGTGGAGGTTTTTACTACACTTGTTCCGAGTAAAATCTGGGTTAATAATTCGGGGTTTCCCGCCAATGCTGGATTAGCAGATATCAGCAATGCTGCCACTCCGGCAACATGAGGAGATGCCATGCTGGTGCCACTTAGTGTGTTGTAGTTGCCATTTAATTGAGCAGATCTGATTGAACTGCCTGGTGCTGACATATCTGGTTTTATACGATTACTTCCATCAATGGTAACAGCGCCACGCGAGCTAAAACTAGAAATGTTGTCACTTGAAGTGGTTGAGCCAATAGTTAAAGTTTTGTCATAGATGGCAATCGGTGTGTTTACGGATCCGCAACTTGGCCCACTGTTTCCTGCTGCAGCAACTACCAATATTCCAGCATTAACAACATTGTTCACTATTGATTCTAGTGCGTCGGGTTGCAAACAACCCTCAGAGGTTGGGCAACCCCAAGAGTTGTTGATAATGTGCGGGGCCTTAGTAACATCAGGGTTTTGGTCGTTTAAATCTGTGGGTTCTAAAAAGAATTGGAAACATGCTGTGTAAGTGGTTGGTGTGCCATTCCCTTGGTTCATATTCCTACACCCTATCCATTTTGCCTCTGGCGCTACGCCAATTTGATTTCCTAATTCATCGTCACCAACCATTGTGCCCATTGTGTGTGTTCCGTGGCCGTGGTCATCACAACTAATTGGGTTGTTAAGTGGGTCCAAACACGGAATATTTGGACTAGAAATAGCATCGTGCCAATGATAATTGTGATCAACGGTGGTGCCATTCCAGCCAGCGTATTTGTTTTTTAAGGCTATGTGATCCCATTGATAGCCTGTATCTTGTCCAGCAATAATAACATTTTCACCTTTGAATCCTTGGGACCAAACTTGTGGGACATTAATTATATTGAGGTTCCAGCCAGTGGTTTTTCTTGAATTTGTTTGATTTGGGAATTTTTCCTTAACAATTTTCAGGCGTAGGGGTGCGTTGCTAAAGGCTTTTTTGACATGTTTAGATTTGACAAATGTACTAACTTTTTCGCTGGGCATTGCTGCCCATAGAGAATTGTTTGCCCAAAAAAACTGATAGTCTTTGGTCGTTAATGACAGTTCTTTTTCTATGTGTTGTTGGCTGATTTGAGCATTAGTTTTTAGCTGTTTTATCGTGTCTTTTAATCGCGTTATTCTATTCTTTGAATTAGATTTTTTTAGGGGGTGTTGATTTTTAAGCAATACAAAAATTTCAACAAATTGATTGTCGTTTAATTCTTTTTGCAGAGTGTCAGATATTTTGTCATTGCCAGTAACTACAGCGCTAATCAATATGGTTATTAGGAACAAAAGTTTTTTTAATCTTCTCATAGCTATCGATTATAGCTGTTTCTTAGCCGTTTTCCAACAATTGTCGCAAATCAATAACGCCTGCATTGGCTCGTGAAATATAAGATGCCATAACCAGTGAGTGATTGGCAAAAATACCAAAGCCTGATCCATTGAATATCATTGGGGTCCAGATAGACTCCTGGGTAGATTCTAATTCGCGAATAATTTGCCTTAGACTAATGACGGCATTTTTCTTTTCAAGAACGCCTTTGAAGTCTATTTCGATGGCTTTCATAAAGTGAATTAACGCCCAAGTTGCACCGCGTGCTTCATAAAAGTTGTCATCGATTTTCAGCCAGTTGGTTTGTACTTTTAATTCGCTAGGTTTGTAAGTAGACTGAGTAGCAGCGGTATCACCACTTAGGTCGGTGTTAAGGCGTTCTTTTTCTACGCTGGCACTGAGCTTTTGTGAAAGGTTTCCAAGGCGTTTTTCTACCAAATTTAACCAAGTGACCAGATTATCGGTACGTGCGTAGAATTGTGCATCTGCTTGATTGTCGTCGCCTAAACGGGTGATATAATTGTGCATGTCATCCATGGCTTCTTGGTATTGAGACTCTGTTCTTGGTAGCAACCATGAGTCATTGTTGAAATGAAATTTAGGGTCTGATTCTTTTAAATCATCGTCTTCGAGTGATTGTGATTGAGAGCGGCTAAAATCATTGCGCAAAGTCCGTGCTAAGTCACGAATTTGGACCAATACACCGTATTCCCAGTTGGGTACATTGTCCATAAAAGCAGACGGTGGCATTTTGTCATTGGTTAGATATCCACCAGGTTTGTGCAATAGTGTATTGGCGACTTCTAATAGTGTAACAGTGGTGGTGAAACCAGTAACTATTTGATGTCCATGGTGATCAGCACGTTTGGCAGCTACTTTTTTTACATCGAATAGGGCGGGTTCGCGATCGTAATAAAACATTAAGATGATATTTATCAATACAAACAATATCAATAACCACTTGGATAATTTTAATTTGCTTTTTATCTTAGTTAGTTTGTTTACAGGGTATCGGTTATCTGTCATGATTTGTTTCTCTTTATTTTCTAGAAACTATTTTAACAAAGTCATCCAGTTTATTCATGTGCTATAAGTCAGTATGTCAAAAATAAATACAATTCAATCCTATAAGCAAATTTTTTCTATTTCCATACCAATGATTTTATCTGCCATCAGTATTCCTATGTTGGGTATAGTTGATACGATCATATTGGGGCATTTGGATTCGCCGGTATATTTGGCCTCTATTAATGTTGGGTCTACAATTTTTAATGTGTTGTTTTGGGGGTTTGGGTTTTTAAAAATGAGCACTACTGGTTTGATTGCTCAATCCTATGGGCAAAATAATAGTTTACAAATAAAAAAGCAACTAACCCAAGCATTGATAATTGCGTTATTTATTGCCTTGGTATTGTTGGTTTTTCAACGGGTGATTGGCGTTTATGCGATTAAATTCACTGCCCAAGGCGGGCAAGTGGCAGAGATGGCGGCTGAATATTTTCATATTAGGATATTTTCGGCACCCGCAACTTTGTTGATTTATGTGTTCTTTGGCTATTTTTTGGCGATTGGGCAGACACAAAAAGTTTTAATGATTATGTTGGTCAATCAAGTGGGTAATATGATTTTGGATTATATTTTTGTGATGGAGTTTCATTGGGGTATTGCTGGAGTTGCTTATGGTTCTTTAATTTCTGAATATGCTGCTGTTATGTTAGGGCTATTGTATCTTTTCAAGTCTGGATACCGTTTGCCGACTACTCAACAATTGAAGCAGTGGTTGTCGCCCAATGAAGAGATGAAACAATTTTTTGTGTTAAATAGAGATATATTTATTCGTACATTGTGTTTAATGGTTGTTTTTACACTCATGACAAAGGGCAGTTCTAGATTGGGAGAGTTGTCATTGGCTGCCAATGCTGTGTTGTTGAATTTAATGTCTTATGCGATGGATGGGTTTGCCCATGCTGTTGAGTCTTTGTGTGGGCGAGCTTTTGGAGCCAATGACAAACAAAGGTTCAAACAAGTCTTAAAACAGGTGTTTGTTATTTCATTTGTAATCGCTGTTGTTTCGAGCGTTGTATATCTGATTTTCGGCAATGAAATAGTGAATTTGTTAACATCTATCAAAGAAGTTAAAGATTATTCTTCTCAATTTATTATTTGGCTTGTTATAATTCCTATAGTTGCCATGCCCAGTTTTGTATACGATGGACTGTTTATTGCCACAACACAAGCCAAAATAATGCGCAATTCAATGGTGATAGCAACAGTTTTTTGTTATATTCCCTTGTGGTATTTATTAAGACCATTGGAAAACCATGGATTGTGGTTGGCATTTTTTGGTTTTTTTGTAGTCAGAACAACTGTAATACATATTTATTATATTAAATGGATTAAAGATTGGAAGAATCAATTATTAAACTAATTATTAAACTAATTTTAACAACTTTATTGATGCTATTGCTAGCAGTCGATGCTTTTGCTTACGATAAAAATCGGCCAAAAATTGGTTTGGTGTTATCCGGAGGAGGAGCTCGTGGCTTAGCCCATATTGGTGTGTTAAGAGAGTTGGAGAAGAAAAAAATTCCGATTGATTATATAGCAGGAACCTCCATAGGCAGCATTATTGGAGGATTGTATGCAACCGGTATGAGTACCCAAGACATAGAGTGGGTAGTAAAGTCCATTGATTGGGACAGAGTTTTTCGTCCTACCACGGATAGAAAAAAACAACATTACAGTGCCAAACAAGCCGATAAAGATTATTTTGTGGATTTGGAATTGGGCTTATCTAAAACGGGTCCCAAGAGTGGGACTGGATTCGCAGGTGGTCAACAGTTAATGCTAGAGTTGCAACGAATAGTCGGCTCCATTAAGACCCAAAACTTTGATGATTTTCCTATTCCTTTTCGGGCCGTAGCCTCGGATTTGAATACAGCAGAACCTTATGTGATTGACCACGGGGATTTAGCCATGGCAATGCGCGCTTCAATGGCAGTGCCTTTGGTTTTCGGGCCAGTTAAACATCAGGGGCGTTTTTTAGCCGACGGCGGTATTCTTAATAATTTACCGGTTGATGTGGCCAAACAAATGGGTGCGGATATTGTTATTGCGGTTAACATATCTTCTCCTTTGAACAAAATAGATGAAAAATCTTCTATCATTTCGGTTTCTTATCAGAGTGTTGATATAGCTCTTATACAAAACACAATACAATCATTGGGTATGGCCGACATTGTTATTGCTCCAGATCTTAAGGGTTTAGGCGCAGGAGATTTTCCCAAATACAAAGAGTTTATTGAAGCGGGCATTAAGAGTGTTATTAGTAAGTCATTGGTGTTGGATCATTTGGCTCTTAATGAAAATGACTTTTTAACCAGTATAGATGCCAGGAATATGTTGTTTCAGGAGATACCAAAGGTCATAGATTTTGTTAGTTTTGTTGGTAACAAGCGAACTTCAATCGAACGCTTGAGTCAAAAAACAAAGCATATATTGAGCAAGTCATTTGTGACCTCTGAAATTCAGGATTTGGCTGATGAACTGGCCGTTGATAATGATATTTTAACGGTTACTTATAAAGTGGTTACAAACGATAAAAAACAACAAGGCATTGAATTTAAAATACAAGAGAAAAGTTGGGGCCCGGATTACATTAAATTTGGTTTGAAAGTGGCCGATGACTTTGATTCTAATACCCGTATTTCATTGTTGGCAAGACACCATCGCTACAATATAAATCGCAAAGGAGGTGAATGGATTAATGATTTTAGTGTCGGCAGTGTGTTGCAATGGAAATCCGAATTAAATCAACCCCTAGATTTCGCTGATAAATATTTTGTTAGTGCCAATATTGAACTGTCTAAAGACAATAGGAGGTTTTACGGAAATATTTTCAATCCATCATTGGTGGGTCAGGTCATTGATGATGAATTTGATGTTAAACCCACAGGTGAATATGACATTAAACAATATGCTTTCGGGGTTGATGCAGGAATGAATATCAACGAAAACAGCGAAATGCGTATAGGTATCTGGGTTATGGATCAAAATATTGTCCCAGTAATCAATAGATCAGAATTTAAAACGGCCATTGATAGAACAACAGGGATTCGATTTAGATACGGATTAGATACCTTGGATAAACCCATTTATTCTAGATCAGGTTTTGATATTAAAACTGAGATGTCTTTGTTTGATAAGGTGCAGTGGTTTAATTTTGATATGTTTCAGCGTATTCCCATATCCGAAAATACAGCTATACATCTGGGTTTTAAAGGCGATTTTGTCAATAGCGCAGATGATGGGGAAATACTGTTTGCCTACGGAGGCTTAGACAATTTTGCTGGTTACCCACAACATTCTTTGTTGGGATTAAATGCCATGGTATTTGAATTCGGGGCTTTTACTGACTTAGATAAAATAAATTTGCCAATATTCGGTTCGCCAAAATTTATTTTAAAAGCCCATTACGGAAATGTATGGCAGCACCACATAGAGTTTGAAGACATGCTTTACGGCTATTCAGCGGGTGTTTCAGTTGATGTGGCTAATACTGTATTGTTTTTAGGGAGCGGATATTCTGATGGTGGTAATTTTAGATTTTATATGCGATTGGGTACAGGCTTTTAATCGCTATGTTAGATTTAAAGAAATACCCGATGTCTTTGCAATTACTCATGCAAACCGATGGAACGGTAACGGAATTGATAAAATTACTTTCAAGTGAGGGCATCAAAGTATCTAAAATTTCAGAAAAAATAGATGAAATTAAGCAACAAAAGATATTGAATCGATGTATTTTTTTACAAGGTAAAAAAAGCAACAAAAATTGGTTGTATGCACAATCGAAAGTCTATTTAGATAATTTATCAAAGTGTTTTGTAAAGGACTTGCTTGAAAAAAATATTCCTATTGGAACTTTGTGGGTCAATCATCGAATAGAAACTTTTAAATTGTTGATAGACCAATACGAAGAAACATTGGATGACACTATTGGCAAAGAATTTGAGCAAGGAACGGTTGTGCTAACCCGAATTTATAATGTGTTTAATCAAAACAAAATCATTATGGAAATCACTGAAAAATTTCCCATTAAACCCTATGCCGAACTTTTTTAGAGGGAAGTGTGTTTTGTTTATTTTTGTTCTTTGATAGGCTCTGCTGATTTGATTTGTTTAGTACGACTAAAGTCGCGGTTCCATCATTGGTTTTGAATGATTTTTAAATCAGCAATGACTCGTTGCGAATGTTCGCTGGCTGTGACATCTTCATAAAACTTAGCAATTATTCCATCTGGGTCAATGATAAATGTTTGACGTTTTGCATAATGCATTAAGGGGATTTTTTTAACTACGCCATAAGCTGTGGCCATGACTTCATCTTTGTCGGCCAATAAAGTGTAAGGAATCTGGTGTTTTTCAGCAAAGGCTTTGTGGGATTCAATATCATCCAATGAAGCACCGACTACAACTGCACCCAGTTTTTCAAAGGCCTGATAGTCTGTTGTAAAGTTTTTTGCTTGTGTTGTGCATCCCGGGGTATCATCTTTGGGATAAAAATACAGAATCAACCATTTTCCTCTGTACTCTTTTAGAGTATGGAATATGCCATGTTGATCAGGTAGGTCGAAGTCTGGTGCGGCTTTTCCCTGCCACTTGTTCTCTGCGTAGACGTTTAAAGAGATTGCCATAAGTAGTGTAACTATTGTTGTTTTCATTTTAAATACTCCGTAAATGCACATGAGGCAGTGCCAAGTAGTTGGTTGAAATTAGTGGGTGTAGTGATTAATCTTAATTGTTCTTTAAATAAAAGACAATGCTCGCCATGATAACTAGCCCTAAAAAAAGTGTTATCCACCATATATTGTTCTTAAAAAAACTGTCTTTTGAATTGTTTTTTGAACTGTTTTGTGTAGAAGCTCCTTCTTGTAGGTACTCTTCAGACAGCTGAATGTTTCTGGGGTGAGAAGGACTGTATTTTGAAAAGGATGAAGTGCCTGGTGATTCAACACAGAATTTTGCCGTTCCTGATGAAATATAATCGCCATTTCTTAAAATAACATAGTTGGCTTTATAGCCGTTGATTTCAATGTTTTCACCTCTTTTGCACAGCAATGTTAAATTGTCATTGATGTAAGAAACAGAGAAGGGTACATCGTCTTCTGATAAGGGTTTGTGTGTAAAACTCTTTTGATCTCCCACAATGGTTAATTCGCCATAACTGTCTTTGTTGAAACTTCTTAAGCCAGAAACAGAAGTCAATAAGCGTTGCTCATCATTTTGTTGGTTGTTTAGCTTAAAGGGAATGGAGCAATTGTGAGGGAGTCTATTGTCATTGATGATTTTCAATGATTGGTTTTCAAAGTGAATAACATCACCAGGATGAAGAATGGCCATTTCTTTTATTGGTAGGCTGTTTATATATACATCTTGCTGGTTAAATACTTCTAAAACGCAGACATTTTTATCGTTTATAATTGAACAAATTTTCTCAGGAGTTGGTGTATCCATTTCTAAAATGACATCGCAAGCTTCATCGGTGCCAAATATGATGTGCCCCAATATAGGTAACGGTATCGAATCTTTATTATTCACTTCGACTTGCATAGTCGGAACCCCCTTAATTAAAATCTATCCAAACATCTCGGAATGTACAAATTCATTGAAGTTACTCAAAAATAATCAACAAATATTGAACCATTCTATATAAATATTTAAGTTTTTACTATTAAAGTAATTACAATTGGTAAAATTATTTACAATGATTAAGTTAATGCCTAATCTGAATAGTGAATAGTAAAAAAAAGATTATAGCACAAACTCTTTGTGTATCTAGTGCCTGACCGAAAAAGAATATTCTACTGCGGAAAAGCTGGGTTTTGTCAAAATTCCTCCTTATCCTCGTCAAATAGCCAGCTATTCTCCTCAAATAATGAGAAATTATTGCCTAAAACCAGACTTTCCCTCGCTACGAATACTTTTTCGGTCAAGCACTATCTAATAAAACCCATAGAATCCTTTTCGGCTCTTCACCCTTCTCCACTTATTATCCATGATTAACGGTTTAGCAATATTTTATCCAAGCAATTAGCAAACTTCTCACGGTCTTTGTGATTTAAAGCTTTAGGTCCTCCTGTATCTACACCACTATTGCGTAGGGTTTCCATAAAGTTACGTATTTGTAGGCGGGCTTTGATGTTTTCGGTTGTATATAATTCACCGCGGGGGTTTAGTGCTGTTGCTCCTTTGGTGATGACATCGGATGCCAATGGGATGTCAGCAGTCACCACTAGGTCGCCAGCTGTTAGTAGTTTTACTATTTCATCATCCGCTACATCAAAGCCCTGGCGGACTTGAATCGCATTGATGAATTTTGATGGAGGTGTTGCTACATATTGATTGGCAATTAAAGTGACGTACGTGCCTGTGCGATTGGCAGCTCGAAAGATGATTTCTTTAATTACATTTGGACATGCATCTGCGTCTACCCAGATTTTCATAAATAATTCATAACCTAAAATAGCCATGATAATAATTAAATTTAATTTTGCAAAGTGAAATGGGTGTATAATTCTAGAAAATTTAATAAAGGTACTTGTTTATGAAACACCCAAATAAAATAACTATGGTTTTGGTATTGTTAATGAATTTCTCGATTTATGCCGCAGATCGAGTCACGGGCAAATCATTTGTTACCCGTTCTCCAGTAATTGCAAGTAATGGAATGGCTGCAACTTCACAGCCTTTGGCAACACAAGTGGCATTAGATATTCTAAAAGCAGGAGGCAATGCGGTGGATGCAGCAATCGCTGCCAATGCCATGTTGGGCTTGGTAGAGCCTACGGGTAACGGCATGGGTGGAGATTTGTTTGCGATGATTTGGGATGCAAAAACACAAAAACTCTATGGATTAGATGCCGCAGGGCGCTCACCTAAATCTCTGAACCGCCAATGGTTTATTGACGAGGGTTATGACAAAATTCCATCACACGGCCCTTTGCCAGTGTCTGTGCCAGGTGCAGTAGACGGTTGGTTTATGATGCATGAACGATTTGGCTCTAAATCCATGAAAGAAATTTTGCAACCTGCGATTGACTACGCCGAAAAAGGTGCGCCGATTACACAATTAATTGCCTATTATTGGAATTTGTCAGTACCAAAATTGAGTAAATATCCAGGATTTAATGAACAATATACCATCAATGGAAAAGCACCCAGAGAAGGGCAAATTTGGAAGAACCCCAATCTTGCCAAGACTCTTAAAACCCTTGCAAAAGATGGGCGTGATGCTTTTTATAAAGGCAAAATTGCACACACCATTGCTAACTATATACAACAGCAGGGTGGTTTTATCAGTTATGAAGATTTGGCAAGTCATCAAGGGCAATGGGTTGAGCCTGAAAGCACCAATTATCGAGGTTATGATGTGTGGGAATTGCCGCCCAGTGGACAAGGAATCGCAGCATTGCAAATTCTTAATATGTTAGAGCCCTTTGATATCGCAAAGATGGGATTTGATTCGCCCCAATATGTGCATTTATTTACCGAAGCCAAGAAACTTGCTTTTGAAGACCGTGCTAAATTTTATGCCGATCCTGATTTTAATCAATTGCCAGTAAAAGGATTGATTTCTAAATCCTATGCCAAAGAGAGAATGAAGTTGTTTGATGAAAAGAAAGCAGGCAGAAGTTATCCCGCTGGCAATCCTGCTTTAGAGCAGGGCGACACCATTTATCTTACTGTTGCTGATAAACATGGCAATATGGTTTCATTGATTCAGAGTAACTACCGTGGTATGGGTTCCGGCATGACACCACTTGGATTGGGTTTTATTCTTCAAAACAGAGGAGAACTATTTACCTTGCAAGAAAACCATTTCAATACATTTGAGGGCAATAAGCGTCCTTTTCACACCATTATCCCTGCATTTGTTACCAAAAATAATAAACCGTGGATGAGTTTTGGTTTAATGGGTGGCGCTATGCAACCCCAGGGGCATGCACAAATTGTGATTAATATGATAGATTTTGGCATGGATGTGCAAGAAGCAGGAGATACACCAAGAATTCACCACACCGGTTCATCCGAACCCACTGGCGAGGTCATGACTGATGGCGGGGTTCTTAATTTAGAATCGGGATTTTCATACTCAACAATCAGGGCATTAATGCGTATGGGGCATAAAGTCCAGTTTGCCAATGGCCCATATGGCGGTTATCAAGCCATCAGAGTTAAAGATGGGGTTTATTGGGGGGCATCGGAATCACGCAAAGATGGGCAGGCGGCAGGGTATTGATGGTTAATTGTTAATTAAAATCATATTAACGATAGTGTTAAGAATTATCAATAGAACTTGTTATAATACCAGTAGTTTAATTTTATCGATTTAAGGGCGAAAAATATGGATTTCAAAATAACCAATATCATAAAAAAACAACACATCCCTTTAATCTTTCTTGTCTGTATTTCTGCATTCTGGGCGTATTATTATAAGTCAAATATTTGGTTCAATGATTATGGCAACAACAAGATGGAGTTGTGGTTGTTGATAGATACATTTTTTACTTTACCATTGCTTTGTTTCTATTGTTATTGGGACGATAAGAAAACAGCTTTGATAAAATCCCTGGTTTACATCAGCTTATTGGTTTTATTGGGGAGTTATATTATCCCAGATGTACAAAAACATGTGTGGTTATATTTAGAGAATGTTCGCTATGTGCTGTTGGTTGTATTTATTCTATTCGAAATCATAACAATATATACTGTTGTTTTGGCTATTAAAATACCCTTTAAAATGAACAATGACCCTGACGAAGCGATAGCAAAACCCTTGATTAAATATATGGGGAATTCTTTTGTGGCCAGTATCATGCAAGTTGAAGCAAGAGTTTGGTCGTTTCTGTTGTTTAATAAGCACATTAAACAAGAAAACTTTAAAGGCAACAAGCATTTTAGTTGCCACCTTAAAGATGGTGTTCAGAGTACATTGCTGGGTTTTATTATCATTACCTGTGTCGAGTTGCCCATTGTTCATACCTTGTTGTATTTTCTTTGGTCGCCATTTGCTGCCAATATTATCAGCGGGTTAACTGTTATCAGTTTAGTCTATTTTATTGCACAATATCGAGCGATTGAAAAAAGACCTGTGTCATTGACTGATGACGGTATGATTATCAGATATAGTCTGAATAATCCGTTAAAGATAAATTTTAATGAGATAGAGTCTGTATCGACCAATGATAAAGTAATACAACGTGATAAGTCGATTAAAAGGTACAATCTGTTTGGTGTTCCCAATATTGAAATTAAATTGAAACATTCAGCCATTAGAGAATTTCATACCATTTATTTAGGCTTGGATAATCCTTCAATGTTTATAGACTCTTATAGAAAATTGAATTAAATAGCCCCATTCATTCAACTCCTTCCAATAATAAGTTATTATTAACATAATTCTGAAGAAATAATCGCATGTATAAAAATCACTCATTTGTCTTAATAAGCATTGCTATGATGGTGCTTTCATTCAAAGTTGTTAGTCAAGATTCAAGTGTAATTGCCCCCGTTACCCTTGTTCCTGTAGAGCGTATGGAAAAAGCCATCCAAGTTTCATCATTTGACGTTGACAGTAAGATAATGGGCAATTTGGCTCAAACAAGTTTAACTATAAGTTTTTATAATCCCAATAATAGAGAGGTATCTGCTGATTTTATCTTCCCCATACCCGTGAATTCAGCGGTTAATGGTTATGCTTTGGATATTAAGGGTGTGATGGTGGACGGAGTAGCTGTTGAGAAAAATAAAGCCCGAGTTACTTTTGAAAAAATTGTTCGTCAAGGTATTGATCCAGGTTTAATAGAAAAGGTTGTCGGTAATATTTTTAAGGCGCGAATATTTCCTTTGGCAGCCAAACAAAAAAGAACCATTCGCATTCATTTTTCATCTGTGTTGAGCCAACACGGAAGTGCATATAATTATCAAATCCCTCTCATGTCAGGACAGTTGGTCAATGATTTTAGTCTAAAGATTCAAGCGATGAATACAATTGTTAAACCCATTGTTACTTCAAGCCAGTTCAAAGGATTGGAATTTTCTCGCTGGAACAATGCTTTTGTGACTGAATTTAACAAAAAGGATTTCACCATTGATAAGCCCATAACCATAGAAGTACCTAAATTGGATGATAGTTTAGTGATTGTTGGTAAAAATTCAGCCGATGAATATTACTTCTCAATTAGCCCGCAATTAGGTGACAAGTTAGTTAATTCACCCAGTAAAAGCCATAAAACAGATTCTATTCAGCTGGTGTGGGATGCTTCTCATTCACGTTATGCAGCAGATCATCAGCTGGAGTTTGATTTATTGGAAGCATTTTTCAATAAACACAAAAATATAGAAGTTGAGCTATATCTATTGCGCAATCAATTACAGTTTGAAAGCAACTATCTGGTAAAGAGTGGTAACTGGAATGAATTAAAACAGAGGCTAAGTCAGGTCAATTATGATGGTGCGACTAATTTTTCAGAAATCAACAGCTTAAAAAAATCAAACAAAACTGATTATGTTTTACTGTTCACTGATGGTTTGCATACTTTCTCAAACAAAGAAAAAATCACTCTTAATTCACCAATGTATGTATTTACCAGTGATTTGTCAGGAAATGCAGTATATGCTCAACAATTGGCCGAGCAAAACAATGGGCAATCCTTTCAGTTGTCTAAGCAAGTTAACTCTAATACAATCATTTCGCAAATTGGCAAAGCTGTGCCACAGTTGATTTCTATTGTGGTCAATAATGGGAAAGTACACCGTTTGCCAGAACATCCCTATTACCTGAGTTCGAATCCACGACCTATTACAGGGCAAATATTATCAGATGCAGCCAAATTAACCCTTAATTATGGTTACTCAGGCAAAATCAAACATTCGGTTAAAGTTAAGATAAATAGAATGGAAGTTGTCGATAGCAATTTGCCAGAATCAATCTGGGCACAACAGCGTTTATTGCATTTAGAAAAAAATGCCAAGGAGAATAGGGCTTCTATCATTAAATTAAGTCAGTCCTATGACTTGGTCAGTGATTTCACTTCTTTAATTGTTTTAGAAAATCTAGAGCAGTATGTAGAACACAATATAGAGCCACCTAAATCACTGTCACAGATGCGCAGTGACTATTTTACACAAATAAAACAAGCAAAAAGAGATAAGAAGGATATTAAAATAGATAAGGTTCAGCAAGTTATCGCGATGTGGGAAACGCGTAAAACTTGGTGGAAGAAAGTATTTCCTAAACATCCTGTAATAATAAAAGAAGAAATTAAAACCAGCCCGCCACCACCACGGATGAGAGTAAACTCATCTGAGATGGATCAAGATGAAGTTGGGTTAGATAGAGTTACAGTAACTGGGTCTCGTATGAGGACGGAGGACATGGACGTTAGCGCCGCAATTGAAATGAAAAAACAAAAAATAGGGGGTGGGTTTCTCGCTACGGTAAAAATCAGCGAATGGGATCCCGATACGCCTTACTTAAAGGCTCTTAAAAAAGCCAAACAATCTAAAAGAATGGCCTTGTATTACCAATTAAAAAAAAATTATTTCAATTCTCCCTCTTTCTATTTTGACAGTGCCAATTTTTTCTTTAAAAATCAACAGAAAGATTTTGGCTTGCAAGTTTTGTCTAATATTGCTGAGTTAAAAATACAAGATAGCCGTTTATTGCGCACCATGGCAATGAAGCTGAAACAACATGGTTACATTCATTTAAGTATCCAAACTTACCGAGAAGTGTTAAATGACCGTCCAGAAGAACCCCAATCCTATCGTGATTTAGCTTTGGCTCTGCAACAAAGAGTCATCAATAACAAGTCTGACAATAGCAAGAAAGACTATCAAGAAGGCATAGAATTATTGTATAAAGTGATTACCACAAGATGGGATAGATTTGATGGCATTGAAGTGACAGTGTTAATGGAGATCAATCAGATGATTCCACAATTGCATAAATTCAATATTGATTATTCATTTATTGATGAGAAGTTAATTGCTTTACTGGATGTGGATGTACGCATTGTCTTGGGCTGGGACAGTGATATGACGGATATTGATTTGTGGGTAATTGAACCCAGCGGTGAAAAGGTTACTTATAACAAAACTTTGTCAGGTGTTGGCGGCATGTTCCATCAAGATTTTACCGGTGGCTATGGCCCTGAAGAGTATCTCATTCACCGAGCCCCTGTGGGTGATTATACGGTTAAAGTGCATTTTTATGGCAATGACTCACCTGAGCTCTCTGGTGCGACCACGCTCTATGTTGATGTGTTTACCAATTATGGTAGATTTAATCAACAAAAACAAACCATGAGTTTGCGGTTAGAGGATGAAGGTGATGATTATTTGGTTGGTACCGTTAATTATAAAAAATAGTTATAATTGGTTCAATTCGTAATATTATGATCCTTGGAAGCCGCAATAGTTTGTATCAAAAGACACTCTCAATACTGTTACTAAGGGTGTTTTTTAGTTTCACTATACGCACCAAGTGTTTGCACTCTAATTCGCGTTTCTATATCGGGATTTGGGTCTAAAGAAACTTACAGTCAATCAAATTATTGACTAAGATCAAACACATAAACATGAGTGTCATGTAATATCCCATACAATATCAATATCAAAATATAGCTTTATACAATGAACAAACAAAAAATTAAAAACATTTTATTAATCACCATTGGTGCATCATTTCTAGCAGCAGGAGTGGTGTTTTTCCTTTATCCTGCAAAAATAATCACAGGAGGTACGCCTGGTTTGGGTTTGCTTGCCCATTATTTAACCGATATATCCATTGGCAAGGCGATGTTAGTAATTAATATTCCGTTGCTTATTTTGGGCAAAAAATATCTAAAAACGGGTTTCGTAATCAGAACTGTCTATGCCATGATTGTGACGTCAATAAGAGAATTGGTGCTGAACATAGACAAAGATGCATTGATGATTGTCATGAAAGCCTCGGAAATGGTGGGCAGTAGCAGAAGATACCAATAGTTTAATTGACTCAGTTCCCTAATTAATCAGAGCTTCTTTGAAATCTACCGGGTACGTTCAAAAGCTGTACACCTTTTTATAGCTCTATTGCGAGATTTGGAATAAATACCTTAAATACCTTAAATAACCTTAACCAAAAAGTTATAATGTAAAATGTTTACTGATAAATGTAGTTTTATATGACAACTAAATTGCCGCTATTAAAAAATGTAGTAGTCTATGGATTGGGAGCAATGGGCCGTCCCATTGCGCGCAATCTTCGCGAACATGGTTTGTTATTGGGTGTGAAAAATCGCACCAGTGGCGTGGCATCAGGTCTTGTCAATGAATTGAGTTTGAATGAATTTGAAGACGATGAGCAGATGTATTCATCGGCCGACTGTGTGCTGACCTGTGTATCAGCAGATCAAGATTTGTTGGATATTGTTAATGAATTTAAAAGTAAGTTAAGCCCTGGCTCTGTGGTCATTGATTGTTCTACAGTTAGTGCAGAAACAGCAAAGTCTATCGCTGAAGATTTAGCAGAATTGGCAATCGGGTTTATGGATGCGCCTATTTCTGGTGGAGTAGAAGGTGCTAAAAATGGCACATTGTCAGTCATGGTTGGAGCTGATTTTAAAACTTTTAAACGTGCTGATGACTTGTTTCATTCCATCGGTTCTCAAGTGACTTATATGGGCAAAGTGGGTCAAGGACAAGCCACCAAAGCTGTCAATCAAGTATTGGTAGCAGGTGTGGCTCAAGCGGTGACAGAATCTCTGGCGTATGCAGAGAAGTGTAAATTACCGATGGAAAAAGTGATTGAAGTATTGTCTGCTGGAGCTGCTGGTAATTGGTTTTTGGATAAACGCGGTTTAACTATGACCCAAAATGAATTTGTAAAAGGGTTCAAGCTGTCCTTATTGCACAAAGACTTGAAAATTATTCGTGATTCATTAGAAAAAGTGGATGAAGAATCACAAATCGTTAACCGTGGTATCAAAGAATTTGGAAAACTGTTAGATGCAGGCGATGGTGATTTAGATATTTCGGCATTGATAAAAATTAAACGCGAACAGTTTCACAATGAAAAATAATTAGAAGAAAAACATGAATGATAATGCACAAAAAACCACCCATTTTGGTTACAAAACGGTAGCCAAAGAAGACAAGGTTAAGATGGTTGACGAAGTATTTACTTCGGTCGCTGCCAAATACGACATCATGAATGATTTTATGTCGATGGGTGTGCACAGACTGTGGAAGCGCCATTTCGTTTTAACCAGTGGCATTGAAAAAGGCGCCAAAGTTTTGGATTTGGCAGGTGGAACGGGCGACATTGCAAAATTGCTTGCTCCTAAGGTGACCAGCTCTGGGCATATTATTGTGGGAGATATTAATCAGGGCATGTTAGATGTGGGCAAAGACAGATTGATTGATGCAGGTTTGCATGGATTGGTTACCACCCAACAAATGAATGCCGAAGAACTGCCGTTTGATGATGATACATTTGATTTAATTACTATGGCTTTTGGTTTGCGCAATGTGACTGATCAACAAAAAGCCTTAAATGATATGCACCGTGTATTGAAACCGGGTGGCAAATTGATGGTTTTGGAATTTACCCAAGTGAATTTAAAGTTTATAGCCAAAATTTATGATTTTTATTCATTCAAAATATTGCCAAAAATTGGTGAAATTGTTGCTAAAGACCGTGATTCTTATCAATATTTGGCAGAATCTATTCGCAAACACCCCAATCAAGAAAAACTTAAAGGCATGTTAGAGGTGGCTGGTTTTGAGTTGTGTAAAGTTGAAAATATGAGCGGTGGAATTGTTGCTATTCACACGGGATACAAGACATGAGTGATGCCAGTTTGAAACAAGAAAACAACAATACTAGGTTTGAAAATTTCATCCTTAAATCAATTAACGAAGCCATGAACAAAAGCCTGTCTTATGATTTTATCTCGGTAAAAAAACTAGATTCATTTGATAAAAAAGTGATTAAAGTGGAGTTACTGTCCACGCCTTTTGAATTTTATATCCTGATTAATGACAGAAAAATCACACTTGATAAATCTTATGCAGGAGATGTCGACACCACCATAAAAGGCACACCCATATCCTTGTTTGCTATGAGTGCCGATGAGCCGATATCTGGCATCAAGAATGTTGAAATATTTGGCGATGCCAATACGGGGCAATTTTTTGCCAAATGGATGAAAAATATTAAACCAGACTGGGAAGAAGCTTGGTGTGATTTACTGGGTGATGGCATGGGCGTGCGCGCATCAAATATTGCCAAAGGCCTATTGGGCTTTGGACTGCGATTCAAAAACTCCATGATTGACAACACCAGTGAATATTTGGTCGAAGAATCAAGAGATTTAATCGCCCCATCTGAAATGGAAGATTTTTTGGATGATGTTGATGATTTAAAAGCCGATACGGCTCGATTGGAACAGCAAATTAATTTGTTGAAACAGAGATAAGTGATGAACTTATTTCGCCTAACAAAAATCCTACACACTTTTGCCAATTATCGGGTGAAAGATATTTTGCCCAAAAATAAACGCAAAAAGCGTATTCATTTATTGCGGTTAATGTCTCCTTTGGCGTTGAAAGGCAAAAAATGTAAAAGCAATCCTGAAAAATTGCGCAAAGCTTTAGAATCATTGGGTCCAATTTTTGTTAAGTTTGGACAGGTTTTATCAACAAGGCCCGACATGATTCCTTCAGATATTACCAAAGAGTTATCTAAATTACAGGACGATGTTGAGCCATTTGCATGGAAAGATGCCAAGGCTTTTATTGAAGAACAATTAGAACAACCTTTGGATGAAATTTTTAATTTCATTGATGAAACGCCATTGGCATCGGCCTCGGTTGCACAGGTACATGCGGCTGAATTGAAAGATGGTCGTGAAGTGGTCATTAAGGTTTTGCGTCCTGGGATTAAAAAAATGGTCAAAAGAGACCTAGAATTGATGCGCTCAGTGGCCAAACTTGCTCGCACATTTGGTAATCCTGGGGTTCAAGTTGATCCCGTTGAAATAGTTGCTGAATTTGAAAAGACTATCTATGATGAATTAGATCTACAACGAGAAGCTGCGAATGCTTCGGTTTTACGCAAGAATTTTCTTAATTCTGATGATTTGTATATTCCAGAGATTTATTGGGAATACTGCAAAGAAAAGGTCATGGTTATGGAGCGGGTATATGCGATTCCTATTGGACAGTTTGATAAATTAAAAGCAGCAAATATTAATTTACAAGTATTGGCAGAAAAAGGATTGAAACTGTTTTATACTCAAGTGTTCCGAGACAATTTCTTTCATGCGGATATGCATCCTGGAAATATCTTTGTTAATCCAGATAACCCTGAAAATCCACAAATCATTCTTTTGGATTTTGGGATATGCGGTTCTTTGCCCAAAGGACATAAGTTGGATTTGGCGAATAATTTTATGGCATTTTTTAACCAAGATTACCGCCGTATTGCAGAACTGCACATTGAAGCGGGGTGGGTTCCAGCAGATACACGAGTAGACGAGTTGGAATCAGCCACACGCACTATCTGTGAGCCCTATTTTTCTCGCCCAATCAGTGAAATTTCATTTGGCGAGGTGATGCTTAAAACTTTTGAAATGGCACGTAAATTTCAATTGGTGATTCAGCCTGAGTTTATTTTATTACAGAAAACTTTATTGAATATTGAAGGTCTTGGTCGGCAGCTATATCCAGAATTAGATATTTGGCAAACTTCAAAGCCTGTGTTGGCCAGCATCATGAAGAAGAGTTATGGTGTTGATGGGGCGTTGGATACCATTAAGAAAAACTTGCCCAGATGGTTGGAACAGACCAGTGAAATTCCACAATTGGTGCATGAGTTATTAAGTCTTCAAACAAGGCCTTTATCTAAGCTTCAACAGATCGAGCAAACCAAAACAATGAAAAAAAACCAGCAAAGAGAAAACAAAAATAATTATGCTATTCTCGCATCAGGTTTTGCTATTGTCTCTGCTGTGCTGTTTGTGTTGGAGTCGGGTTCGGCCGCAATTCAATGGTTGGGACTTTCTTTGCCCGTTTGGTTTAGTTCGGCTTTAACTGCTTGGTTTTTATACAAAGTAATCAAAAGAATGGATTGATAAACGAGTTGCTAAAATCTTTTGGAATCGCGGCTTTACAGACTTTGCATGCATGAGTTTTATTCAATGAATTCTTCAGGGTTCTCATGTGCGAATCCATAAAAAGCTTTGTTCAATTTGTATAAGCCCAACCTGTTTTTATGGGATTTTAATCTCAACTTGTTGCCATTTTTTTCTAATAGAAAGATAGCTGTTTCTTGTAAGGCGATGGCTTTTTTGAAATTTCCTAATTCAGCATAAATAGCAGCCATGGTATCAATTACTCCAGATATATTGCCTGTTTTGTTGCCATGTTCTTTCATGATTTTAAGGGCCTTTTCTCCATCTCTAAAGGCTTTGTTGTCACATGTTGTCAGTTGCCAAGCAATATTAGCCCAAGCAAGCGGATCGTTAAATTTTGTTGCTTTTTCATACCAATATACTGCCATTTCACACTTTTTTTCATCCCCTAAAATACCTGCGCTAAAGAGTTGCCCTAGACTCATGGCAGCATTTAAGTTGCCACTTTCAGCAGATTTTTCATACCAATAAGCA
This sequence comes from uncultured Alcanivoracaceae bacterium, assembly GCA_964564165.1. GTDB lineage: Bacteria > Pseudomonadota > Gammaproteobacteria > Xanthomonadales > Marinicellaceae > NORP309. The sequence goes on from CAZLZZ010000003.1 coordinate 24,927, forward strand.
GCTTGTTCTAAGTTTCTATTTCTGGATGCGCTTGATTGATAATAATCGCCCAAATAATTTTGTGAATATGAGTCGCCATTCTCTGCTCTTTCCAATAATTGATTGAAGAACATGGTTTCCTCATCAAAAGAGATTTCTGAATCGGTAAGGTTTGCTTGTGTTGTCATAATGCTTGCTAGCATTAACACAGTGGTATAGATGATCTGTTTCATATTTTCCTCTTTGGTTTAGTTGTGGTTTTTGCATCAATGTTTGTACATCAATGATTGTAAATTAAAGGCTGGCCATTGGCAGCACCGATTAGTTTATTTTCACTCCACTTCAGCTCACCATTTACCCAGGTCTTTTCGATACTGGCAGAAAACTCTACGCCATCATAGGGCGTCCAGCCGCAAGTATAAAGCATGTCTTGGTTGCGAACTTTCTTGGGTTTATTCATGTCAACCAATACTAAATCTGCACAGTAACCTTCGCGTATATAACCGCGATTTTCTACCAGATATAAATCTGCTACTTTGTGCGATGTTTTATCCACAATCTTTTCTAGTGTAAATTTGCCTTGATTGACTAGGGTGAGCAAGCTTGGCAATGCTGTCTGTACCAAAGGCAATCCACAAGGCGCAGAAAAATATTTGTTTTGCTTTTCATCCCAAGTGTGCGGAGCATGATCGGTAGCAATAACGTCTAAATTCCCAAAATTAATGCCATCAATAATGGCCATTTTGTCTGAATATTGTTTTACCGCTGGGTTACATTTGATTTGATTGCCAAGTCTTTGGTAGTCGCGATCATCGAACCAAGTAAAGTGGACGCATGCTTCTGCTGTGATTTTTTTCTGATCCAAGGGAATTTTATCAAATAGGGCAACTTCTTCAGCGGTAGAAATATGCAAAACATGCAGTTTGGCATGGTGTTTGGTTGCTAGTCTCATCGCAGTTTTCGTTGATTTTATGCAAGCTGCCCTTGAACGAATTAATGGGTGCTCCCAAACGGGAATATCTTCACCATATTTTTCTCTAGCGGCCTGTTCGTTGATGTCAATCATGGGTGAATATTCACAATGGGTTGCCACCAAGGTAGTGGCGTGTTCAAAGATTTGATCTAAAGTTTCTTCGTTGTCTACCAACATATTGCCAGTAGATGCGCCCATAAAAACTTTGACACCGCATATAAGGCTAGTATCGCAAGCCTTTATGGCCTCGATATTGTCATTGGTTGCGCCCAAATAGAAACCATAGTTACAATGAGAGTTGCCAAAAATCATCGCGTGTTTTTCTTCAATGGCCTTTTGAGTAATGGTAAGAGGGGAGGTGTTTGGCATATCCATGACCGATGTAATGCCTCCAGCTACCGCAGCGGCAGATTCGGACATAAACTTGCCTAACTTGCCTTTGTGCGGCATACCGGGTTCTCTAAAATGTACTTGCCCGTCAATCATGCCAGGTAATAAATGGTATCCTTTGCCATCGATTACTGTATCGTCTGGCAAAATATCGAGATCAATACCAATCTTATGGATCAAATTGTTTTGAATAATGATGTCAGATTCTAATATGGCCATTTCATTGACGATTTTCACATTTCTTATGATTGTTCTAGTCATGTTTTTGCTCGCATTTTTGCTTACATTCTTGCTTGCTTTTAGTTGTATGGTTGTTTTCTGATTTTTTTTGTTATCAGCTTCGGGCACATAGTCGATTCCCCCATCGCATCCAGGATGACATCGGCTCAATCTCTTTAATCCTAAGCCTATGCCCTTTATGATACCAAATCTTTCAACCGCGGTCATCATATACTCAGAACAGCTGGGATAAAAGCGACAACGATTGCCCAGTAGTGGGCTAATAAAATATTTGTAGCCTTTTAATAAAGTGATAATGATGGTTTTCATGATTATTTTAAATAATATAATGTTTTTTTATTGCTCTTAATGCGTCTTTGCGTTATAAATAGTCGCCCAAAAATCTGCTCAGATTTTGAGTTTATATTTAAACTCAAAATATTGATAGTTTTATGGTCAACAAGACGTATAAATAGACAGGAGAATTTAATGTCAGATAGAAACATTAATGATTTGCCGGAAGGTTATGAGCCAGCAACAGAGCTCAAAGACAATTACAAGCCTTTAAAGAAAGATGAGTACATGTGCGACGAACAGGTTGAGTATTTTCGCCGTCTTTTGGTGCAATGGCAAGAAGAGTTGGAATTTGAATCTCAAGAAACGATTAATAATCTTCAAGGAGAAGTGCGTGATATTGGTGATGAAGCAGAACGTGCATCTCGCGAAACTGAAAACACTTTAGAATTGAGAACCAGAGACCGGTACAGAAAACTTTTATCAAAAATCCGCAAAGCACTAATTCGTGTACAAGAAGGCGAATACGGGTATTGTGAAGATACGGGTGAAGAAATTGGTTTGAATAGATTGTTGGCAAGACCCATTGCGACCATGACTATTGATGCCCAAGAACGCTGGGAACTGCGTCAAAAGTTGATAAAAGAAGGCAGATAATTCAATTCTATTGTCTCATAAGTATCCCATTTCTGCGTTATAGAAATGCTCATTTATGCTTATAAAATCGTATTTCCAAGCCTTGAACTGGAATGCTTTTAAGACAATATAAATGAATTATAAATAATTAATAAAAGAAAAAAATTATGGAAACAGCTGCACAACAGGCACAACTCAAAGATTTTGGTTTAAGAACCTCCGAACTTCGGAGGTTTCTTTGACTACGATGCCAAAAAAGAAAAGCTTGAAGAAGTCAACTTAGAGCTAGAAAGCCCTGATGTCTGGAATAATCCTGAACATGCTCAAAATTTAGGTAAAGAACGCTCTGCACTAGAAGATGTTGTCAATACCATCAATGAATTGGAGTCAGGTATTGCAGATACCCAAGAATTTCTTGAAATGGCCCAGATGGACGAGGATGAAGAAACTTTTCAAATAGTTATCAAGGATTTAAAAAAATTACAGAAGGTTCTTGAGAGACTAGAATTCAAAAAAATGTTCTCCAACCCAATGGATCCGAATAATTGTTTTGTGGATGTTCAATCTGGTTCGGGTGGAACTGAAGCCCAAGACTGGGCAGAAATGATTTTACGTATGTTTTTGCGTTACTGTGAAAAGAAAGGTTTTAAAACAAATTTGTTAGAATGTTCGGCAGGCGATGTGGCAGGTATTAAGTCTGCAACAATTGAAGTTCAAGGTGACTATGCTTTTGGTTGGTTGCGCACAGAAATTGGTGTACATCGATTGGTGCGAAAATCGCCTTTTGATTCTAGCAACAAGCGCCACACCAGTTTTGCAGCGGTGTTTGTTTCTCCAGAAATTGATGACGATATTGAGATTGAATTAGACCCATCTGATATACGCATTGATACCTATCGAGCATCAGGCGCTGGTGGTCAGCATGTTAACAAAACCGAATCAGCCGTCAGATTGACTCACGAACCTACAAATACAGTGGTTCAATGTCAAAATGACCGTTCGCAACACAAAATTAAAGCCGCCGCCATGAAAATGCTGAAAGCCAAATTGTACGAATTAGAAATGCAAAAACGTCAAGCAGAGTCACAAACCACTGAGGACTCTAAATCTGACGTAGGTTGGGGTTCACAAATTCGTTCCTATGTTTTGGATCAATCGCGCATTAAAGATCTGCGCACGGGTGTTGAAAACACCAATACCCAATCGGTATTAGATGGTGATTTAGATAAGTTTATTGTTGCCAGTTTAAAACAAGGACTTTAGCTTTCAATATAAACATGACTTATGGCACTTTTCAGCTTGTCTGTTTATGTACATATTGATATCATAGTGATATTACTATGCCATCAAATAGGAGGAACAAATGATTAAAGATAAAAAAATTGCCGTTAAATCGGGATATTTAATGTTGGCTATTTTGCCGTTGGCTTTTATAGGCAATATGTTGTTGTTGATATATGGTGCGAAACAGGATATTGTTGTTTTAACTGTATTGTGCGTTGTATTAATTCCAGTCATATTTGTGATGTTTTTTGGGTTTTTTATGGTTAACCCAAATGAATTCAAAGTACTGCAGTTATTCGGCACATATGTGGGTACTGTAACAGTTACGGGTTTGCGTTGGGCTAACCCTTTTTATGCGAAAAAGAAAGTATCCGTAAAGGTGCGAAACTTTGAAAGTGGCCAACTGAAGGTTAATGACAGCGTTGGAAACCCGATTCAAATAGCAACAGTTGTGGTTTGGAAGGTGGCAGATTCCGCAGAGGCAATATTTGAAGTGGATGACTATGAATCGTTTGTACAGATTCAAACAGAAGCGGCGTTGCGAAATTTGGCCACAGCCTACCCTTATGAATCACATAAGGGTGAGAAAATTACATTGCGTTCAAGTTCACAAGAAATAGCTAGTTTGCTAAAGACTGAAGTACAAAACAGACTGGAAAAAGCAGGTGTAAAGGTGATTGAAGCGCGAATTAGTCATTTGGCCTATGCTCAAGAGATTGCCGCGTCAATGCTTAAACGCCAACAAGCTCAAGCCATTGTCGCTGCCAGAACTCAAATTGTAGAAGGCGCAGTGAGTATGGTGGAAATTGCTTTATCTGAGTTGAGCAAAAGGAAAATCATTGAGTTAGATGACGAAAGAAAAGCTGCTATGGTTAGTAATTTATTGGTGGTATTGTGTGGTGAAGAAAATGCACAACCCATTATTAATTCTGGTAGTTTGTATTGATAGAGAGTTTTGAAATTCTCTGATAGAATATTATTATGACAAAAAGAAAATCTTTCCCATTGCGAATCAATGAAGATTTAATCAAAGCAGTCCAGGGATGGGCTGTTGATGACTTGCGCAGTGTAAATGCCCAATTAGAATTCATCATTCGTGAAGCTTTGTGGAAATCAGGAAGGTTGAAAAAGGCGAAACACCAAGTGATAATTGAGGCAAATAATGAAGGTTAACTTATTGAGTATCTCGTTTTTTTAAAAAAACTGTAGTGAATCACAATAATTGTTGTAATTCTTAATAAGTATTGGGTTAGAATCAACTTTTAACCCAATTACAGCAATAAGGAATACATTTGATGTCAGATGAAAATCATTTAATCACAGAAAGACGCCAAAAATTACAAGCCATTCGAGATGAAAAAGGCATCGCTTTTCCCAATGACTTTAGAAGAAGTCACCTGGCCAAAGATTTGCATGAAAAATACGATGGGATTAACAAAGAAGAACTTGACCCTCAAGGCATAGAAGTTGCGGTTGTGGGTCGCATGATGAGTAAGCGAGAATTTGGCAAAGGAGGCTTTGCCGTAATAAAGGATGTCTCTGGTAGTATTCAATTGTTTGTTCAATTAAATGGTGTGGGTGAGGAAAGATTCAAAGAGTTTAAATCGTGGGATTTGGGCGATATAGTTGCTGCCAAAGGCACCATGTTTAAAACCAAAACCAATGAGCTCTCGGTCAAAGTCAAAGAGATTAGACTGATGACTAAATCTTTGCGTCCTTTGCCTGATAAATTTCACGGTTTAACCGATCAAGAAATTCGTTACAGGCAGCGTTATGTTGATTTGATTATGAATCAAGGCAGTCGAGATACTTTTATTACCCGTTCAAAGATTATTACCCATATTCGCACTTTTATGGAAGCAAAGGCCTTTATGGAAGTAGAGACGCCAATGATGCACTTGATTCCTGGAGGAGCAGCTGCCAAACCATTTGAAACACACCACAATGCATTGAACTTGCCGCTGTTCTTGCGTATTGCGCCTGAGTTGTTTTTGAAACGATTGGTGGTCGGTGGATTTGAAAGGGTGTATGAAATCAATCGCAACTTCCGAAATGAAGGGGTATCTACCAAGCACAATCCTGAATTTACTATGATGGAGTTTTATTGGGCTTATGCTGATTTCAATGAGTTGATGGATTTAACCGAAGAATTACTGCAGCAATTGGCTGAAATCTCAACGGGCAATAGCATGGTTGAGTATCAAGAATACAAACTAGATTTCGGTTCGTCTTTTGAACGCATTAGTATGAAAGATTTGGTTAAAAAATACAACCCTGAAATATCCGAAGAAGATTGTGAGTCTCGCGATGCATTAGCGACACATTGTGACAGGTTGGGAATACATATCGAAGACAATTGGGGTCAAGGCAAGCTTTTGACGGAATTATTTGAAGAAACTGCCGAAGCTAAATTGATACAACCGACATTTGTGGTAGAGTACCCAACAGAGATATCGCCATTGTCTAGAAGAAATGATGAAAACCCAAACTACACAGATAGGTTCGAATTGTTTATTGCAGGCAATGAAATTGCCAATGGTTTTTCTGAGTTAAATGACCCAGAAGATCAAGAACAACGATTTAAAGACCAAGTGGCGAATATGCAAGCTGGTGATGATGAGGCCATGCATTTTGATGCCGATTATATCCGAGCTTTAGAATACGGGATGCCGCCTACTGCGGGTGAAGGCATAGGTATTGATAGATTGGTCATGTTGTTTACCAATTCATCTTCTATAAGAGATGTGTTGTTGTTCCCTTACATGAAGCCAGAAGTTTTATAAATATAGTTTGAAATAGATTAAAATCCAGAAAAGAGATTAACGATGAATGCCGACAGTAAAATTAGATACGCAAGAAAACCCATAACTTCCTCCTGTTTATTGGTGATGAAAGGCCAGTCTGTTGTGATGGAAGTTAAAAACATATCAGCATCAGGTGTCATGCTAGAATACGATGAGAGCCATGAATTGACTTTGCAACATGGTGATTTTTGTGTGCTTGAAATTATATTAAATGAAGAATTTAATCTCAATGTTGAAGCTGAAGTTACTAGAATCAATGAAGTTGGTGTGGCTTTACAGTTCATTAAAATCCCAGAAGAAAAACAAATTCCACTGTGGGAATTGTTGGGTGAGCACGTAGACAGAATTGAGAAATAGTTTCTAATTGAAAATGGAAAATTGAAAACTAAGATCAAAAGACTCAGAAATTGTCTTTAACTGAAATCACCACTTTTATCCTTGCATCTACCATCTTGGCGTTTACTCCAGGGCCTGACAACATTTTTGTTGTCGTTACCAGTCTTGCTAACGGTTTTAAAACAGCATTTAAATTCATCTTGGGTTTGTGTACAGGCATTATTTTTCACACTGTACTAATTGTTGTGGGGATTTCAACTTTGGTCAGTCAGTCAGTATATGGATTGACGATTCTTAAATATTTTGCTATTGTATATTTATTGTATTTGGCGTATAAAACTTATATCCATCGAAATGATCAAATTCATTTAACTCCACAAAATAAAGTAGAAAACTACTTTCTGCGTGGCTTTATTATGAATATTTCAAACCCCAAAATATTGGTGTTTTTTCTGGCATTTTTCCCACAGTTTGCCAATATGGATCAAGTGGGATATCAGGGCAGATTAATTCTACTTGGCATGTTATTCATTGCTGTTACGCTGGTGGTTTTTTCATTTGTGGCTTGGATTGGTGCAAAAGGCAGCAATAGATTCATTGAAAACCCCAAATACAGCCTTTTTATCAGCTACTTAGCCATATTTGTGTTTATTGGCGTTTCTTTGCTGTTATTGTTGAATTAATCGCTTCCATTGGTTGATAAATAAGGCAAAACCGCTATAATCCGCGCTCAATTCAATCCACTTGAATTGAATCCTTGCTGCACTATTGTGTTAGTTTTCAATTCTATTGTTAACTTTCAATTAAATAGGTGGCTTTTATAATCCATAAGGAGACAAAAATGAGACATTACGAAATCGTTTTTCTGATTCATCCTGATCAGAGCGAGCAAGTACCTGCAATGGTTGAAAGATACCGTGGCATGGTAGAAAAAGATGGTGGCACTGTTCACCGTTCAGAAGATTGGGGTCGCCGTCAACTGGCCTATCCTATTCAAAGACTACACAAAGCCCATTATTACTTATTGAATATTGAGTGCGGTGTCGGTCCTTTAGAAGAAATTCTTGAAGCATTTAGATTCAATGATGCTGTTTTGCGCCACATGGTTGTTAAACTTAAGAATGCGGTAACTGAAGATTCTCAATTGATTAAGAAAGACGACAAAAAGCCAATTGAGAAAAAATTCGATAAGAAGCCAGAAGAGATAGTTGAAGAAAAAACTGAAGAAAAAGTCGAAGAAAAAGTCGAAGAAAAAGTCGAAGAAAAAGTCGAAGAAAAAGCCGAAGAGAAATCTGAAGCCAAAGATTCAGGAGAAGAATAATGCAACAAAGAAGAAGACAAAATAACCGCAAACGTTTCTGCAAATTTACCGCAGAAGGCGTGACTCATATTGATTACAAAGATTTAGATACTTTGAAACAAAATGTTGGCGAAACCGGTAAAATCATTCCTAGTCGTATTACTGGCACAAAAGCCAGATACCAAAGACAACTAACCACAGCAGTTAAACGTGCAAGATACATTGCATTGTTACCCTACTGCGATCAACATTACTAAGGAGAAAGACTGTGCAACTTATATTATTACAAAAAGTACAAAACCTTGGTGATTTGGGTGAATTGGTTAATGTGAAACCTGGTTTTGCACGTAACTACCTAATCCCTCAAGGCAAAGCATCAATGGCAACGCAAGCAAATATGAAGATGTTTGAAGAACGCAAATCAGAATTGATTGCCAAAGAAAAAGATTCATTGTCAGCAGCCAATGCACGTGCAGAATCAATTGAAAGTTTGGAAATTACCATAACTTCAAATGCTTCACCAGAAGGCAAGCTATATGGTTCTATCGGACCGCGTGAAATTGCTGAGAAACTGACTCAAAACGGTTTCCCTGTTGATAAAAGCGAAGTGGTTATGTCCGAAGGTCCTATCCGCGAAGCAGGTGAGTTTGAAGTATCTTTATCTTTCCATGCCGATGTTAATGCGAAATTTACATTGACTGTTGAAGGTGAAGAAACATAAATAATTGTTAATTATAAATTATTAATTGTTAATTTAAAAGCCCAGTTTTGAAACTGGGTTTTTTTATGTCTGAAATTAATCTGTGTAATCTGTGTAATCTGTGTAATCTGTGGATAAAAAATTCCTTTTTTAAGTTACAATACTGGCATGAAAGAATTTTCAAAAAAGAAGAGCAATCGGATAAACAACCTAAAAATACCACCACAGTCCGATGATGCCGAACGTTCGGTGTTGGGCGGTTTGTTATTGGTTAAGGATTCTTGGGATAAAATTGCCGATTTAATTGGTGAAGTAGATTTCTACCGCAATGACCACGGTTTGATTTTTAAAGCGATCAAGGCATTGAGTGAGGAAAACAAACCTTGTGATGTGATTACAGTGGGAGAGTGGTTAAGCACGCACCAGCTAGTAGAAGATGCTGGTGGTGAAGATTATTTGATTGAAATTGCCAGTAATGTTCCCGGAGCTGCCAATATAAAGGCTTATGCTGAAATTGTTAGGGAAAAATCGGTTCTGCGTCAATTAATAGAGATTGGTAACAATTTAACAGAAACTGCTTTTAATCCAGAGGGAAGAAACAGCGATGATTTATTGGAAGAGGCTGAAAAAGAAGTATTCGGTATTCGCGAACAAACCTTAAAAACCAAGAGTGGCTTTCAAGACATCAAAACATTATTGCGCCAAGCGGTAGAAACGATTGAAGAAATGTCAGAGTCAGATGGTAGCATGACAGGTATTCCGACAGGATTCACCGACTTTGATAAAAAGACCAACGGTCTGCAAAAATCAGATTTAATTATCATAGCAGGTCGCCCAGCGATGGGGAAAACTTCATTTGCGATGAACATTGTAGAAAGAGCAGCCATACAAAACAAGTCGAGTGTTGCCATATTCAGTATGGAAATGTCATCTCTGCAATTGACTATTCGTATGATGTCTTCATTGTCACGAATTAATTCCGGCAAACTAAAATCTGGTAACTTACAAGATCACGAATGGCCAAGAATAGCCCAACAACAATCGTTAATGGCAAGCTCAAGAATATTTATTGATGATACGCCAGCTTTGTCTCCAATGGAAATTCGCGCCAGATGCCGTCGATTACAACGCCAACATGGATTGGACTTGGTGGTTATTGATTACTTACAATTGATGCAAGTTAAAGGTTCCGAGAATAGGGTAAATGAAATATCTGAAATTTCTCGATCGCTAAAAGCCTTGGCAAAAGAATTGGATATCCCTGTTATTGCTTTGTCGCAGTTAAACCGAGCCCTAGAGCAACGACCCAATAAGCGCCCAGTTATGTCTGATTTGAGGGAATCTGGCGCCATCGAGCAAGATGCAGATTTGATTGTATTTATCTATAGAGACGAAGTCTATAACGAGGATTCTATGCATAAGGGCAAAGCCGAAATCATTTTAGGCAAGCACAGACATGGTTCCACTGGCATGGTTCCATTGACTTTTTTAGGTGAATATACCCGTTTTGAGAATTACCTCAACGATATAGGCATTGAGTCCCCGTCTCCGAAGAATACCTCTTAAATGAGCCGAGGCACCACAGCGGTTATTGATTTCGATAATCTAAGGCACAATTTCAAGGTGTTGCAGGAACTTTCACCTGGGAAATTGGTTCTAGTGGTTAAGGCTGATGCTTATGGTCATGGTTTAAAACAGGTGGTACAAGCCCTAGAAAATGTCGATTGTTTTGCTGTTGCAACCATAGACGAAGCCCAAATTATTCGTCAGTACAGACCTAATGTGAAGATATTGTTGCTCGAAGGATTCTTGGACAAACATGAATTAAAAACGGCTTTACAGCTTAACTTGGACAGTGTTATCCATCAACAATTGCAACTGGATATGCTGAATGAAACCACTGCTCATAATGCCCACGAGTCCATGAATATTTGGTTAAAATATGACTCAGGCATGAACAGATTGGGCTTTACCCAAAGAGAATACACCTTGGCGATAAAATCTTTAGAAAAAAACAAATGTGTAAAAGAGTTGATTTTAATGAGCCACTTGGCATCGGCCGATCAACGGCAGAACCCCTTTAGTGCCCTGCAAAAGCAAAAATTCTTGAACTGTTCGCAAGGCCACCAACTTTCTCTGTCTAATTCGTCAGCATTACTCAACAACTGGGCGATAAAAGACGAATGGTGTAGAGTTGGAATAAGCCTATTCGGTGTCTCACCGATCAAAGGACGTTTGGCAAGTGATTACAATTTAAAACCAGTCATGACTTTAAAGACCAATATTATCGCAATTAAATCGATCAATGCAGGTGAAACTATCGGATATGGTCAAACATACTTAGCCAAAACAAACATGAAAATTGCCATTATTGGGATTGGATATGGCGATGGTTACCCGTGGTCATTGGGGGTGAATGCATCAGTAAAATTGAACCAGCAACAAGCCAAGATTGTCGGTCGAGTTTCTATGGACATGATGGCCATTGATGTCACCAAAATCAGTAATGTTGCAGTTGGAAACTCGGTTTTGATATGGGGTAAAAATACCAATGGCAGTTTGCCTATAGAAACTGTTGCAAGCCATGCCAAATCCATCCCTTATGTGTTACTGTGCCATATAACTTCAAGAGTACATTATCAATATGTTAAATAAGACAGTCAGTTATTTTAAATCCCAAGTGGAATCTGGAGAATGGCCTTCTTTGATATGGTCTTTCATTTATTTCTATTTTTTATTAACCGGTTATTTCATTTTAAGACCCATTCGTGAAGAAATGGGTGTCACGGCGGGCCCTGAAAACTATGGTCTTTTATTTACGGCCACCTTTGTGGTTATGCTTTTGCTACAGCCACTTTACGGGAAAATCGTTTCAATCTACTCACGCAAACAGTTTATTCCCTTGATTTATGGTTTCTTTGGTTTGATGATTTTGTCAATCTGGGGTTTGTTTCAGGTTTACGGCACCCAAAGTGTTGTGCTTGCAAAAGTATTTTTCGTATTTGTCAGTGTTTACAATGTTTTTGTGGTGTCAATATTTTGGAGTTTCATGTCAGATGTTTACACCAAGAAACAAGGCAAAAGATTGTTCGGTGTGATTGCAGCAGGAGGCAGTACTGGTGGTGTTACCGGAGGGCTAATTACAGCCGTTTTGGTTGAAAAAATCGGTACGATAAATCTGCTTCTGGTTTCATTTTGTTTTTTAATGTTGTGTATATTTTCGGTCTATAAAGTGCGGAGATTTGCCAATGAATCCACAGAAAACAAAGAAGCACCGATTGGCGGTAGCCCAATTGAAGGCATGAAATTAATATTTAGCTCAAAATTGTTACAACAAATTGCATTAATGACAGTGATGTCGGTATTAATAGGTGGAATATTTTATTATTTACAGGGCAGTTTTATTAAAGAATATTATGTAGACAGAGATCTGCGCACAAAAATATTTGCCAATATCAATACTTTCACCAATTTGTTGACCTTGTTCTTCCAATTAATTCTCACCCCATTTTTCTTACAAAAATTTAAAATCCACAGAATTCTAGGCATCTATCCAACTGCCATGATATTTGCCTTTTTATTGTTTGGTATATTCCCTGTTATCCAAGTAGTATTGGGAGCAATTATTATGCAAAGAAGTGGTGCTTATGGAATTATGAAACCACCTACTGACTGGCTTTTTACTGGCTTAGATAAAAACATCAAATACAAATTTAAGAATTTTTTAGACACCGTTATCTACCGAGCAGGCGATGTATTCACCCAATTGTTCTTCGTCAATACCGTGGCATATTTCACCAAAGATTTAAGGGTATTTGCCGTATTTGGTGTTTTTTTTAGTATTGTTTGGTTATTCAATGCTATAAAAGTTGGCAAGTTGGCGAATGAAACTTTTGAACATGAAGATATGTAGTGGCAACCCCTCGTGGGTGCCTGCGAAAATGACAAAAACAACCATGCTGATATTTATAATTGCATTTGTTTAATACTGGAAATTGTGAAAAATTTTAACAAAGGAATTTAAACATAATATCCCTTTGGTGGAAGGAAATCATAATTATCAGTATTAATGACATCATTTATAAATATCAGCATGGTACTTCTGAATTACATCGCAGGCACCCACAAGGGGATGCCACTGCGGAAGATTTATGTATTGAATATGGCCTATCCCATAGAGGCTTTGATTTTACTCTGCAATGCAGCAACCATATTTAAATTTCCAGCAATAACATTGCCAGTATTCAAGTAATCTTTTTTCAAAGCAAAATCCATACAGCTACCACCCGCTTCTTCAACAATCAATGCGCCAGCTGCCATGTCCCATTTTTCTAGACCCATTTCCCAAAAGCCATCAACGCGACCAGCGGCAACATAAGCCAAGTCTAGAGCAGCGGATCCTGCACGACGAATATCGCTTACAGATTTGAAAATAGATTTAAATTGCAGCATGTAACGGTTGAATATTTCGCGCTTTCTAAAGGGAAAACCTGTTGCAATTAAAGCCCCTTTTAATTGGCTTTTTTGATCTATGCGAAGACGCATGTCATTAAGATAAGCACCATGACCTTTGCTTGCATAAAAAGTCTCATCGCGCACGGGGTCGTGAATCAAAGCATGTTGGATAACGCCCTTTACTTCAAGTGCAATAGAAACACAATAATGCGGAATGCCATGCAAGAAGTTGGTGGTTCCATCCAAAGGGTCAACTATCCAGATGTGATCTGAATCTTTGTTGCCAATAAGCCCACTTTCTTCACCCAATATTGCATGCTCTGGGTGGGCAGTACTGATGACATCAATAATCTCTTGTTCTGCTGCTTTGTCAGCAATACTGACAAAATCATTTTCTCTTTTCTTAACCACATGCAAGGAATGAACTTGTTTTTGTAGTCGCAATAATACTCCACCTGCTTTAAAGGCTGCTTTTTCTGCTATATTGATTTCAGGCTGACGCATATTAATCTTTTGAAATTGAATAATCGCGTATGATAACTTTTATTTAAAGAATAATATATTTAAACAAACGACTTTCAAGTAAAATGGTGTGTTTTATAACTTTGCACTAACTTTGCACTAAATTGATGTCTGAAAATATACGTTTTGTTTTAATGGGAACCACACACTCGGGAAATATTGGCGCGGCGGCACGTGCTATGAAAACCATGGGGATAAATGACTTGGCAATGGTTCAACCTGAAGGTTTTCCCAGTGCAGAAGCAACCTCAAGGGCATCAGGTGCGGATGACCTGTTGTTTAATGCAGAAATAGGGCAGACTATTGATGATGTTATTAAGGACTGTAAATTGGTCATCGGTACCACGGCAAGAAAACGTCATTTAGATATCCCTGTTATTGATGCCAGACAGGCTGCACAACTAATAATAAAAGAATCAAAAGTAAACAAAGTGGCATTGGTATTTGGTAAGGAGCGGTATGGAATGACTAACCAAGAGGTTGAGCGTTGTCATTATTTAGTCAGATTGCCGACGGTTGAGACTTTTTCATCATTGAACTTGGCAGCTGCAGTGCAGGTACTGGCCTATGAATGTAGAATGGCTGATTTAAATCAGGACAATGAACAAATAATCCAAATTGATGATGATTTTGTTGATGCAGGAAAAATGGAAAGTTTTTATCAACATTATTTTGATGTGATGGAAAAAGCCTTGTATCTGCGTAAGGAAGGGCATGATTCTATCAAAACAAAAATCAGAATTATGTACAATCGTTTGCGCCCTAAAAAGCATGAAATTGATATTTTGCGGGGATTTCTTTCAAAGCTAGAAAAAAAGCTTTAGATTTTAATTTAAAAATTCATAAGTTGTTGACACCATCAACTTATGCGTTAAAATGCTCGCTCTAAATTGATTGTGGAAATATAAAACTTTCCATAAAATCTTTAGATTTATTCCCCAATAGCTCAGTTGGTAGAGCAAATGACTGTTAATCATTGGGTCGGCGGTTCAAATCCGTCTTGGGGAGCCAAATTCAAAGAACACCTTATTATGGTGTTCTTTACTAAAAAGGCTGCATTTTTGCAGCCTTTTTTATTTGTCGGATGAAATAATATCAGTTTTGCGTTAATATAACGTTCTTTTTTAGAAGTGTAAAATTTTTTTTCACTCAATTTATTTAAATTACAAGCAGGAAACATTCATGGCATTTGAAGAATATGATGATTTTGAACAAGAAAGAGTGGTCAAGGATTGGATTAAATCGAATTGGCTGACCATAGTAACAGGAATCGCACTGGGTCTAGGTGGGGTGTTAGGGCTCAACTTTTGGAAAGTCCAAAAACAAGAAAGCCGCTATTTAGTGGCTAATAAATACGAATCCTTTACTGAAGTGATGAAACTCTCCCAGCTTGATGAAGCTCAAAGTATTTTGTCAGAGATGGAAAGTGATTCAGGTTCTAGTTTTTACACTTATGAAGCACGTTTAATCTTGGCCAAAGAATTTATTGAAAAAGATGAGTTAGACAAAGCGGTCATTCAACTTCAACACGTGGTTGATAGCAAACCTGATCAGTTAATGACAGAATTTGTTAAATTGCGTTTGGCGCGGGTTTATAATGCCATGGGTAAAAATGATGAAGCATTGTCTTTAGTCAATGCGGTGACTATCAATGAGTTTGCATCAATTGCCAAAGAAATTCAAGGCGATGCTTTGCTGGCTCAAGGAAATAGCGAAAAAGCCAATGGTGCCTTTAAAGAAGCTTTGGAAAAAGGCGAAGGTTACTCAGGCAAAAAGAATATTGAAATGAAATTGGAAAACTCGTAAACTATCTAGTTTTATAGTATCTGACTTTCTGAACATTCTGAATTTCAAAAATAAACAAATAGAGACAAAATATGAAAAGAATTTTATTCCTAATTACTTTAAGTCTACTGATTAATGTTGCTTGTACATCTGATAAGAAAAAGAAGAAGAAAGAAAAATTCGAACCCATTAAATTACAAGAAATTGTTGAACAAGGTCAGTTTAAAAGGTTGTGGACAAAACAATTAGCAGGCTCTAAAAAATCTTTCGGTTATAAACTGATTCCATTTGTTGACAACAAAAATGTCTATGTTGCCAGTCAAAATGGCAGTGTTATAATGTTTGATTTAGAATCAGGCAATCAAAAATGGTCAATAGACTTAGAACAAGAATTAAGTGCAGGCCCTGGCGTTGGTGATAATATCTTGTTATTAGGCACTCCAGAAGGCGAAGTTATTGCCATTAGCAAAGAGAATGGCAGTTTGTTATGGAGAGTGAAAGTTTCATCTGAAATTTTGTCCCCGCCAGTAATTTCAAATCAGTTAGCAATTGTTCGTGCACAAGATGGCAGAGTTTACGCGCTAGATACGAGTAATGGCGATAGGAAATGGTTGTTCGATACCAATATCCCCAATTTGACATTGCGTGGCAACTCTACACCAATTGTAAGAGCAGGAAGGGTTTATATCGGATTCGATAATGGCAAAGTAGCTGCCATTAAACAAGAATCAGGAGATGTGATTTGGTTACAAAATGTGGTTGACTCTAAAGGCAAAACTGAACTGGCTAGAATCGTCGACATAGATGGTGACATGGCTTTGATTTCTACCGATTTGTATTTGTCTAGTGCTGTTGGAAAAACCATTGCAGTTGCTACTGAATCAGGTCGTGTTATGTGGTCAAAAGACTCAGGTTCCGCAGCGGGTGTATCTGCCTCAAGAAATCATTTGTATGTAGTAGGCAAAGATTCAAATGTGCATGCATTAAACAGAACAGATGGAACCGAAGAATGGAAAACAACAACTTATAAAAATAGATTGTTGAACAAACCTATTTTCTATTTGGGCGACATAATCATCAGTGACTTTGAAGGTTATGTGCATGTGTTGGATGGCGAAAATGGAAACACAATTGCCAGGACCAGAATGGGCAAGTTAGCCTTTTATTCCAGCCCAGTGGGCTCGGGTTCTATTTTGCTGGCCTACAACAAAGATGGCACATTAACAGCTTTTGAATATTCACGTTAAGCGAGCATATGAATAATGGTTCCAGTCATAGCAATTGTAGGGCGACCTAATGTAGGTAAGTCGACACTATTTAATATACTTACCTATACAAGAGATGCTTTGGTGGCAGATTTGCCAGGTTTAACCAGGGATAGACAGTATGGATACTTAGAACTGGAAGAAGCCAACGCCATTTTGATTGATACAGGTGGATTGCTTGGTGACGAAGGCAGTTTATCTGAATTAATGAACTCCCAAGTGACCTCAGCCATTGATGAGTCTAACCTTATTTTGTTCCTAGTGGATGCCAAAGCTGGCTTAATGGACGATGATAAAAGGATACTTGATAGCTTACGACACACAGAAAAACCCATTATTCTTTTGGTCAATAAAATTGATGGCAATGATGAAGACATGGCATTGTTGGATTTTTATCAACTGGGTATTGAAAACATCATGCCAATCGCGGCAGTGCATAAACGCAATATCGGATACTTGCGAGAAGAATTAGAAGATTTTTGTAATAATTTAATCATTGAAGAAGATCAACAACAATCGTTGCTTGATACCAAAGGCCCGAATGTTGCAATCATTGGTCGTCCAAATGTCGGCAAATCCACATTGGTAAATAGACTTCTAGGCGAAGACCGAGTGCTTGCCTATGACATGCCAGGAACCACACGTGATTCTATTACTCTACCGTTGCAATGGGATGGCAAAGACTACACTTTGGTGGACACAGCGGGTGTAAGACGCCGCGCAAAAGTAAGTGATGCGGTTGAAAAATTCAGCATTGTCAAAACCTTACAAGCCATAGATAGGTCTCAAGTATGTGTGCTATTGGTTGATGCAACAGAAGGCATGACTGATCAAGATGTACACTTGTTGGGATTAATCGTCAACAATGCCCGAGCGGTAGTGATTGCTTTAAATAAATGGGACCATTTGGACGAAGAGTACAAAGCCGAAGTAAAAAGTGAGTTTTCTCGAAAGATGACAGCATTTTCATGGGTGCCTTTGGTTTATACCTCAGCTTTGCATGGTTCTGGACTCTCTGATTTAATGGACAGAGTAGACTTGGTTTATGAATCAGCAACCAAAGAAATCGATACCAATCAATTAACCGATGTTTTAAAAGAAGCCTACAAAGGCCATCAGCCAGCATTGATTCAAGGCAGATTGACCAAGCTTAAATACGCCCATTCTGGTGGTAGAAATCCGCAAAGGATTGTTATTCACGGTACCAGAACCGAGGCTTTATTGCCTGCCTATATCAAGTATTTGGAAAACCAGTTCAGAGCAGCGTTTAACTTGCGAGGAGCGCCTATTGTTTTACAGTTCAGAAGCAGCAAAAACCCTTTCAAGGTAAGAAAAGTAAAAAACAGATCAAGCAAAAAGAACAGACGACATGTGAAAGTGGATACCCGATCTAGAAAATGGTAAAAAAGCAGCAATGAGCTATTTAACTAAAATATCCTATTCTCAGGCACAAAAAATAATCTCAGCCAAAGCCGAATCAATATTCAACTCTGCTTCTGAAGTAGTAGGTATTCATAATTGCCTGAATCGGGTATTGGCAACCGATGTGATGGCAGAAATTAACGTCCCGGCCTTTGATAACAGCGCGATGGATGGTTATGCCATTAGATATTCTGATTTGGCCGACGAAAAGCAAGGTTGGTTGAAGTTACAAAAACCGCAATATGCAGGTTCAAGTGAGTTACAAGTATTGGCAGAAAATAGCGCTGTTCCCATTATGACTGGCGCGTTGATTCCTGATGGAGCTGATACCATTGTTGTCAAAGAAAATGCTCAAGTAAAAGATGATAAGGTGCATCTGAGAGATATTGGCGATAGGGCTAATAAGGGCAGATACATCAGAAAAGCAGGTGCCGATATAAAGGCCGATAAGAAGATTTTAGATAAAAATATTCGGCTTAAAGCGCAAGACATAGGTTTGATTTCATCTGTGGGTTGCGAAACAATAGCAGTCTACCCCAAAACCAAGGTGGTGTTGTTCACCGGTGGTGATGAAATTATTCAAGTGGGTGAAGCATTAACCCAAGGAAAAGTTTATGATTCGGTTCGACCTACTTTAAAAGGTTTGTTGCAATCACAAAACTGCGAAATAGTGCATGTGGCTAGTTTGGCAGATAATCCAGAGCAGATTAAACAAGCCTTAGATAAATACGCACAAGCCAACACAGTTATCATCAGTAATGGCGGCGTTTCTGCGGGTGATAAAGACTATGTTCTTAGCGTCATGCAAGAATATGGAAAAATTGATTTTCACAAGGTCAATATCAAACCGGGTTTTCCATTGTTATTTGGGCAATACAATGCGGCCCTGTTTTTTGGATTGCCGGGTAACCCTGTATCTAGCTACACCAACTTCTGTCAATTTGTTATCCCTGCTTTAAGGATGCTAGAAGGCGAAAAAGTTAATCAAGCCGCTTTTATACGGGCAAAAATAACCAGCAATTACAGCAAACAACATTATCGCCGCGAATTTGTACGCGCCAGACTTAGTTATGATCCAACCATCGGTTTTGAAGTGTGTGTTTCAGGCAACCAAAGTTCGGGTCGATTGACCTCGGTAACTTCTGCCAATTGCTTTATAGTATTAAATGAAACGCCCCAGGACTATAAAATTGGCGATGCAGTCAATGTGCAGAGGTTTGTAGATTTACTCTATCCGCATTTGATATGACTTATTTGATATGAAATGTACGGTAAAACAAGCCTATCAAAACTGCCACAACAATGAGTACAATACACTATTGGATGTAAGAACCGCCTGCGAATGGGCCAATGGAATACCTGTTGGTGCCAAATGTCTAGAATTGAGTGATATTAAAAATTTAGCAGAAACCTCCTTATCCAAGGAACAATGCTATTATCTTATCTGTCAAACCAGTCAACGATCGGCATTGGCAATAGAACAATTAAAAAACAGGGGCTTTAGTAACCTTTATCATGTGGCTGATGGTTACCAGGAATGGTTGAAACAAGGTTTGCCCATTGAAACACCCATTATTGATAATGCTGATTTGCGTTACCAAAGACATTACCAATTAAAAGGTTTTGGTCGCCAAGCCCAAGATAAGTTAAACAATGCTCATGTATTGTTGGTTGGAGCTGGGGGTTTGGGTTCGCCCGTAGCCTTGTACTTAGCCGCCGCAGGAGTAGGGCAAATCACCATTGTTGACGATGACATTGTATCACTGAGTAATTTACAACGACAAATACTGCACAGCACCGACTCCATAGGTTCATTGAAAGTCGATTCGGCCCAGAAACAGCTATCAAAATTGAACCCAGAAATTAAAGTAAATGCCATTGCACAAAGATTAAACCCAAACAATGCACAGACATTGATTGCAAATGTTGATTTGGTGATAGATGGCAGTGATAATTTAGCCACTCGATATTTGGTCAATGATATTTGCTTACAACATAAAAAGCCATTGGTCTATGCCGCCGTATATCAATACGAAGCGCAAATCACGACCTTTGATTTTACCGATAATAACTCACCGTGCTTGCGATGCCTGTTTCCCCAGGCCCAAGGTTTTGAACCAGCTAATTGCTCAACAGAAGGTGTATTGGGAGTGGTTCCAGGTCTAGCTGGTATCATTCAAGCAACTGAAGCGATTAAGTTGATTACCGATGTTGGCGAAGTACTCGATCAAAAATTACTCATCATAGACTTGCTTGATAACAGTTTTAGAAGCATTAAATACAGTAAAGACAGTGATTGCGATAAACACCGATTATAAACCTACATTAAATTAGATTGGGTGTCTTTGGTAAGGACATATATATGTAGTGCTAAGACCTAAAGACGATATAATATTAGAACTTAGTACCTTATTTTAATCTTTTTCAAAAAATTTTCATTATTAGTGTGTTTGCTCTAGAAAGAGTCCTTATCATGCAATCATCAAATACACAAACACACATTAAACAGGTGAATAACATGAAAAATAAAATGAAAAACAAAATGACAAAAGATATCAAAAATTCAATCAATAATTTGTATTTAGCTGGCCTAGGCGTAGCATCATTGGCTCAAAAAGAAACATTCAAAGCCTATGACATATTAATCAAAGAAGGCAAAAACTTAGAAACCAAATCTAACAAAATCGTTAAAAAAGCTTCAAACAAAGCTGAAAAAAAATTAAGTAATATCCGCAAAATTGCAGATAAGCAGTTTAAAAAAGTTTCAAACAAAGCCGAAGTTAGATTCAGTAACATCCGTAAAATTGCAGACAAACAATTTAACAGAGTTGAAAACTTATTTGAAACCCGCATCGAAAAAACTTTAAAAAGACTTGATATTCCAACAATCAAAGACATCAAAGGATTGAGTTCTAAAGTGGATTCATTGGTTAAAGAATTAAAAGCTTCAGCAAAAAAAGCAGCATAAGTAGTAGGAGCTTGTCCGAGAATAGAAACCGTAGCGAAGGAAAGCTGAATTGAGGGCTGTTTTCCGATGATTTGAGGCGAATAGTACCGCTATTTAACGAGAATCAGCGGAAAAGAGCACCAATTCCAGATTTTCTGCAGTAGGTTTTCTATTCTTGGATAAGTTCCTGTATGCTCAACCGCGTCCCCTATGTGACCATTACTGGTTACATTTTTAAAGCCCTGTCTCGATATACTGAGGTCAGGGCTTTTTTGTGTTAAAATGTTTCACTTATTTATTACAACTATTATTATTTCGGGACCAATTATGAAAAAACTCACAAACATTTTAACTTACAAAGTCTTAGTTGTTGCAATGGCTATGTTGTTATTGATTTCTTGTCAGGATACACCGCAGCCAGATGATCAAAAAGT
>CAZLZZ010000004.1:0-24960 GCA_964564165.1 uncultured Alcanivoracaceae bacterium
CCAGACTGGAAAGACAAAATAAAAGAAGGCAAAGAAGTGGGTTATGTCATTATTGGATTGGGTGTCTTTGGATTGCTACTGGCATTGTGGAAATACTTCAGCTTATTTATCAGCGGATCTAGAATCAAGAGCCAGCTCAAGAACAAAACACCTAATGCAAACAATGCTCTGGGAAGAATCATGCAAGTATATACCAATAGCCCTGATTCAGATATAGAGACCATGGAATTGAAAATGGATGAAGCCATTCTTAGAGAAACAGCGCCATTAGAAAGTGGGCTGTCTTTCATTAAGGTCATGTATGTCATTGCACCATTAATGGGCTTGTTGGGTACAGTTGTTGGTATGATTGCAACGTTCCAAATGATTACACTGTACGGAACAGGTGATCCAAAATCAATGGCTGGTGGTATTTCACAAGCATTGGTGACAACCGTACTGGGTCTAGTAGTGGCAATTCCATTGACTATTTTACATTCTTTACTTCAATCAATGGCCAGAAGACAAACTCAAATACTAGAAGAGCAAAGCGCTGGAATTATCGCTAGATTGGCGGAGAAATAAGATGTTTTACCAGTTAAAAGAAGCCTGGTTTAAAATTCTTGGTTTTATTGACATGGGTGGCCCAGTATTGTGGGCCATCATGGTAGTGTTGTTCTTTATGTGGTTGATGATTGTTGAAAGGCTTTGGTTTTATACGATTGTTTTCCCAAAACAAAGGAAAAGAATATTGTCGGTATGGCACGACAGGGAAGATACCACCAGTTGGTATGCTAAAAGAGTTCGTGAACAAATGGTGTCTGAAGCCAATATCGGTTTAAGATCTAGCTTGTCTGTTCTTGATTCGTTGGTAGCAATCAGTCCTCTTTTGGGTCTTTTTGGTACGGTTTATGGTATGTTGCATGTATTTGATATTATGGCGATAGAAGGCACGTCAAATGCTAGGGCAATGGCTGGAGGCGTGGCAAAGGCTACAGTTCCAACTATGGCAGGTATGATTACTGCGTTGTCTGGTATATTCTTTACTACTTATTTCAAGCAAAAAGCCACAACAGAAACTGAGCATTTAGAAGATTCGATGCAGCACCATTAAGTAAAGTAGGTGGGTTGAATCAAATAAGAAATTTGAACCAATAGACAAGAAAAGCTGTCAATATTGGTAAATATAAAATAAAAATAGAAAATTATATATTAGAGGTCTAAAAAAATGAGACGTAGACATTTTCATGAAGATGAAGCAGAAATTAACATCACACCTATGCTTGATGTTGTATTTATCATGCTTATATTTTTTATTGTAACCACTTCTTTTGTTAAAGAAACAGGTGTTACAGTAAGCCGTCCATCCGCAGAAACTGCACAAAAGGTGAAAAAGGGCAATATCCTTATCGCCATTAAAGACACAGGAAAAATCTGGATTAACAAACGAGAAGTTGATATTAGAGCGGTTAGAGCAGTGGTTGAAAAAATGCGTGCTGAAAACCCAGAAGGATCGGCTGTTATCATTGCTGATAGAGGTTCGAGAACAGGGGATTTAGTGACTGTTATGGATCAAATTAAAGCAGCGAAAGTAGATAAAATTTCAATAGCAGCAACCAAAGTAGAATAACTAGGCAAGAACCCTATGAACAACTTATTTAGAAATGGCGTTTCAATTTTACCAGCGGTGGCAATCACTTTTTCCCTATTTTTAGGCATGTATTACTTGGTGAATATGTCAAATCACGGTAAACCTGATGACGATGATGGTACTTCTATTGAATTTTCTCCTGTTAAAGTAGATGAAGAGGTCAACCAGAAACAAAGACGGATTCCAAAGAAGCCGCCACCACCAAAAGACCCACCACCACCGCCCAAGCTGAATGTGCAACAAAATAAAAGCGTTGTCAACAATATGCCAACCCCCAATATGCCTGCATTAGACTTGGGTGCTGGTGGCGATGGACCTTTTTTAGGAGGAATGGGGTCGGTTGACATGACCAAAGATGGTGGAATTATCCCCATCGTAACAATCCAACCCAATTATCCCAGAAAAGCCGCGATTGCCAAAATCGAAGGCTGGGTAGAGATGGAATTCACCATTACTGAAGGCGGCACCGTCATCAATCCAAAAGTGACCAAATCTAAGCCTGTAAGGATTTTTGATCGCGAGGCGATACGGGCAATATTGAAATATAAATTCAAACCCAAAATTGTTGATGGTGTGGCTCAAACACAGCTGGCAACTCAAAGAATTGACTTTAAACTAGCGACGGATTAAATGATGAATAAGAATACAAAATATGGGTTACTTTTAATTGTTGTTGGCATGTTTTCCCAAGTGGCTTTAGCAGGAACGTTAAAGACAGGTAATCCTGTAAGGGAAAGAGCCAATAAGGAGGCAATGACAGAGTCGACTTATAAAAAGTTTGTTAAATTGCAAGAGATGTATGCAGATGGGAAATATACCGAAGCAAGGGCTGGATTCAAGGATATGGCTTCTAAAAGATTGAATGAGTTTGAAAAGGCCAATGTAAACCAATTTTTAGGATGGGTAGATTATGCTGATGAAAAATATGATTCAGCTAGCAGGTATTTACAGATAGCGATTGATTCAGATGCCTTGCCCAATCAAGCTCACTTTAGCATGATGCTACAACAGGCGCAAATTATTGCGGCATCAGGGAAGTATCAAGAATCGATTAACGCACTTAAAAAGTATTACAAAATTACTGATGAGATCAAAGACACTACTTTTTATTTTGAAGCCGGTGTTTATGCTCAAATGGAAAAGTACAGGTTGGCGATTACCCCATTAAAAAAATCTATTGAATTGTCTGACAAGCCAATTGAAACAAGGCAGTATTTGTTGTTTAACCTACATATGCAGTTATCAGAGTTTAAACAAGCGGCACAAGCACTTGAAACTTTAATTGTAATAAACCCTAATAAACGAGATTACTGGGTCAAATTGTCAGAAGTCTACTTCACTCTAAAAAAAGATGCCAAGTCACTAGCGACACTTGTTTTAGCGGATAAAAAAGGCTTGATCCCTGAGGAAAAAGACCGCATCAAGTTATTTAAAATGTATACTTTTCTAGGAGTTCCCTATAAAGCAGGCGATGTTTTAGAGAAGGGTTTAAAAACTGGCGCAATTAAACCGACTTATAAACGCTGGGATGACTTGGGATCGGTTTGGTACACAGCTGCTGAGATGGATAAAGCACTTTCGGCTTATGATGAAGCCAGTAAATTGGCATCAGATGGAAAGATTGACTTTAGACGTGCGTACATTTATTTTTCAAGAGATGATTGGAAGTCAGCCAGAGATGCACTGCTGTCTGCTTTAGAAAAAGGCGGACTAAAAAAGAATAGAATGGGTACAGCCTATTTGCTTCTTGGAATGGCAGAAAGCGAGATGAAAAATCCGTCAGCGGCCTTAAGGTATTTAAAGACGGCAATAGAATACCCAAATGTTAGGAGTAACGCGACACAATGGGTAAACCATATTGAGAGACAGGCAGTAGAAAATAGAAGACGTGCGGCAGCAGAAAAAGCGCTTGCCGAAGATAGAGCAGCCAATGAAATTATTGACCAATAGTAACTACCAACCCCGTCATTACCGCGAAGGCGAAAATCTATTGTGATATTCATATTATTTTAAATGGATTACCGCCTACGCGGTAATGACGGGGTTGGCAGTTACGATCGATAATATATTTGAGTAAGGTTTATGAACCAAGAAAGCAGTAATTTAGAATCGATTGCTGCTTTTTTTTATGCCCTCAAATTAGAAAAAGGTTTGTCAAAAAACACCATATCAAGTTATCAATCTGATCTAAATCAATTTTTACAATACATCAAAGTTGAAAAATTAAGCCTTTTTAAAATGTCTGAGAAAGGTATTCTGAACTTTATTAAATATTTAAGGTCTCACAAGTTATCCAATAAAAGCATATCAAGGAAGCTATCATCAATTAAGCAGTATTATTTGTTTTTATTAAAATCAAAAATCATTAAGAACAACCCTTTTAATGCTATTGTTCAACCCAAGCCACAAAGCTCAATTCCTAAGCCATTGTCTGAAAAACAGATAGAAAGATTGTTGGAAGCTCCCAATGAAGCAACACCCCTGGGATTCAGGGATAAAACTATGTTTGAATTAATGTATGCATCAGGTATACGGGTTTCTGAAATTATTGATTTAAAATTAATGCAGGTTAATCTCAATCAAGGCGTTATAAAAGTGATGGGAAAAGGGCAAAAAGAAAGGCTGGTGCCCATTGGCGAATACGCTTCTGAACTTTTACACAAATACCTTAATAAAATACGGTCAAAAATATTAAAAACAAAACAATCCCAATATGTGTTTTTAAGCAATAGAGGTACAAACATGACTAGGCAAACTTTTTGGCACTGTGTAAAAAAGCATGCAGCAGCTTGTGGTATCTTTCCTTTGCCATCCCCGCACATGTTAAGACACTCATTTGCCACACATTTACTTAATCATGGGGCTGATTTAAGAGTGGTACAAATGTTATTGGGGCACAGCAATATTTCAACAACTCAGATTTACACCTTGGTAGCCAAAGAAAAGTTGAAGAAAATACACCAAGAACATCATCCTAGAGGTTAGTATTCATAAGAATAAGACAATTTCATTGATATATAAATAAATTGGAACTAAAATCCTATCATTCGTGTCAAACCACAGTAAATAAACTTGAAATATAATTGGACTTAAATATGTATAAAATTTTAACACTATCCTTGCTAGCATTGTTTTTGGTCAGTGCCGAAGCACAATCAAAAGAAACACCCTCAAAAGAAATTTTAGCGGGAGTAAAAAACTTAGCGCCTACGGCAACAGTTTCTTCTGTTGAAAACACTCCAATAAAAGGGGTTTCAGAAATTGTCATAGAAACAGGCAGAGGCGGAGAAGTTTACTATATTTCAGATGATGGAAAGTATTTACTTAATGGAAACATGATCGATACGACAACCAGAGAAGACTTAACAGAAAAGAAAAAAACAGGTATTAGAAAAGATATAATAGGTAAACTTGGTAAAGAACAAATGATTGATTTCTTACCAGATGATATGAAACATCACTTAACCGTATTTACAGACATTGACTGTGGGTATTGTCGCAAATTACACGATCAAGTTGACGAATACAATGCATTGGGCATAGGAATTTCCTACTTGTTCTTTCCTAGATCTGGTGTGGGCACTCCTTCGTTTGACAAGGCTATTTCTGTTTGGTGCTCAGACGACCAACAATCTGCTATGACCAATGCCAAATCAGGTGTAAATATTGAGCAAATAAAATGTGACAATCCAATCAAAGAACAGTACGATGCAGGAAAAGCTGCAGGCGTAACTGGCACACCAGCAATGGTTTTAGATAACGGTAAACTTTTACCTGGCTACTTGCCACCACAGGCTTTGCTTGATAGGTTGAAGTTGATGACTGCAAAATAAAGCTAAGAGCTTTTAAATTTAAAGGCTTTAAATTTTAAAAAAACCGGCGTAGGCCGGTTTTTTTATGATGACAATGCTTGTTTTCAATAAACGCGTAGTGCATAAAACGTACAACAATGTTATTATTCGACATTCATACGCCATAAATTTTTAATACATCAATGAACACTAAAGTTATAATTTTACAAGGTGATTCGTCTACAAGTATATTTAACCTAAATAAACTTAATCACAAACTAAAAAATGAATTGCATAACACTAGCATTACAATTTTAAATGTTACAAATATATATTTAGTTCATATTCAGGTTTCGGTTGAACAGAGTCTAAATGTTCGGCGAATGGAAAAACTGCTTGCTGCAGAAATAGTATCAAAAGAAAAAAGCAACCACTGTTTACATTGTTTATACATAGCACCAAGAACAGGAACTATTTCACCTTGGTCCAGTAAGGCGACAGATATTCTTCACAATTGTGGTTTTGGCGAGGTCATAAGGATTGAACATGCAAAAGCTTTGGAATTTAGTTCTGCTATTGAAGGTGACAAAATAATCGCTTGTGAATTGCACGATAGAATGATGGAAATGGTTTACGGCGATTTAACTGCTTTAAGCGATTTGTTTGTTGAAGATAAACCCAGTCAAGATGCAAGTTTGTCTATTTTAAATCAACCTCAAAGCCTGAATGAAATCGATGAAAAACTAGGTATGGCATTGTCGTCGCTAGAAAAAAAATATTTATTACAAAGCTACAATAAAATTAAAAAAGAACCAACTGTAACAGAACTCATGATGTTTGCACAGGCAAATTCAGAGCATTGTCGGCACAAGATATTCAATGCCGAATGGACAATTGATGGGCAACAGCAAGACAAATCATTGTTTTCCATGATTCGAAATACCGAGGCTTGCACGCCAAAGCCTGCGATTTCTGCCTACAAAGACAATTCGGCAGTTTTCTCAGGAGAGATTGCAGGAGGGCTAACCAAGCGTTGGACAGTAGATGATAATAAGAAATATATTGAGACAGTGAATGCGACTGATATCCTGATTAAAGTTGAAACACACAATCATCCAACTGCTATATCTCCTTTTCCAGGTGCGGCTACTGGTTCTGGTGGAGAAATTCGAGATGAAGCCGCAACAGGCCAAGGAAGTCGCCCAAAAGCAGGTTTGACCGGATTTTCAGTCAGTCATTTGCAGATACCACAGCACCTTCAAGACTGGGAAAAACTCACAATTGGAAAGCCTGAAAGAATAGCATCTGCATTAACTATCATGCTAGAAGCACCATTGGGTGGGGCAGCTTTCAATAATGAATTTGGCAGACCAAATATTTGCGGTTATTTCAGAAGTTTGGAAATCGATACAAAAGACTTTGGTTGGAGGGGTTATCACAAACCCATAATGCTGGCAGGAGGAATGGGCACAATTAATGCCGAATTGGCACTAAAGCAAGACACCCAAGTGGGCGATTGTTTGGTGGTATTGGGCGGGCCTGCTATGTTAATTGGTCTAGGTGGTGGAGCAGCGTCTTCAGTGACCAGTGGCAGCAGTTGTGAGGATTTGGATTTTGCATCGGTGCAAAGAGGCAATCCAGAAATGCAAAGACGCTGCCAAGAAGTGATTGACAGTTGTTGGACACAATCAGCGGACAGTCCGATTAGGTCTATACATGATGTCGGGGCAGGAGGCCTTTCAAATGCGATGCCAGAATTATTGGATGATGCGGGCTTGGGTGGTACACTAGAGTTGAGAAATTTACAGATTGATTCGACAGCAATGTCTCCTATGGAAGCTTGGTGCAATGAATCCCAAGAGCGATACGTTTTATCAATAAAGCCAGAAAAACTAGAAGAATTTAAAGCCATTTGTCAACGAGAAAGGTGTCCTTTTTCCGTATTGGGTACAGCCAGTAAAAAACAGCACATAACCGTTACTGATGCCTATTTTGCAAACAAGCCTGTCGACATCCCTATGGGTTTGTTGTTCGGTAATACACCAAAAACATTCAAAGACATCAAGACCAGTACACCACAATTGGCCAGTTTTGATGCGACAGGAATATCCATAGATCAGGCAGTTAAGAAGGTGCTGAATTTTCCAACTGTGGCGAGCAAGAAATACTTAATTACCATTGCTGACAGGACAGTATCTGGATTGATACATCGTGATCAAATGGTTGGTCCATGGCAAGTGCCAGTAGCAGATTGTGGCGTTACGCTGCGTGATTTTGAAAGTCTAGCAGGAGAGGTCATGGCAATAGGAGAAAAAGCTCCATTGGCATTAATTGATGGCGCGACTTCAGCAAGAATGGCAGTATGCGAAGCCTTGACAAATATGGCAGCAAACAATATTGGCGCGATGTCTAATATCAAGCTTTCGGCAAACTGGATGGCGGCTTCAGGCCTAGGTCGTGAAGATCAAGTTCTATTTGAAGCAGTGCATGCCATCGGCGAAGAACTGTGTCCAGAACTGGGCATAGGAATACCTGTGGGCAAAGACTCATTGTCTATGAATACAAAGTGGAACGATGATGGTGAAGACAAACAAGTGCTATCACCGATGTCCTTGTTGATTTCAGCATTTGCCAATGTGAAAAACGTTAATCTAAGTATCACGCCCTATTTTGACAACAGTGAAAAACAACATATTTATTATCTTGATATTGCAGCAGGTAAAAAAAGACTGGGTGCATCTTGCCTTGCGCAAGTCTATTCGCAATTGGGCAATGAGGCACCTGATCTTGATCGGGTTGAAAACTTCAAACAATTTTGGGAAATAATGCAAGCAGGCATTGCTGGTGAAATAATTTCTGCGTATCACGATGTTTCAGATGGTGGATTGTTTATAACAGTCCTAGAAATGTGCGTAGCCAGTCAATCGGGTTTAACGGTAAATCTAGGTTTTAGTTCTGCTGACACCTTGAATATTTTGTTTGCCGAAGAACTGGGCGCTGTTGTGGCAATTGCAGATAAAAATATTGATTCTTTTAAACGGCTAATAGCTAAATATGAGTTGTCAACGCATATTCATAAATTAGCAGAGTCCCAGGACACAAAGGTACTGACTTTTACACGCGGCAATAAAATTGTATTTAAGCAATGTCTTGAAGAGTTACAAAAGCAATGGAGTCAAACCAGTCGCCAAATGACAATGTTGCGAGACAACCCAAAAACTTGTGAACAGGAATTCGCTTTAATATCAAAACAAGACAAAGGCTTGTCGCCCAAAGTAGATTTCGAATACAATGAGTCTATTATTGCTCCGTATATAAACACCACTAAACCCAAGGTTGCTATTCTGCGAGAACAAGGAGTCAATGGACAAAAGGAAATGGCGATGGCGTTTCATAGGGCGGGTTTCGATAGTTACGATGTACACATGCAAGATTTATTAGATGGAAAAGTTGATTTAATGGACTTTCAAGGCATGGCAGCTTGTGGCGGATTTTCCTATGGAGATGTGCTGGGAGCAGGAAAGGGTTGGGCGAATAGTATCCTGTTTAATAAAAAGGTTAAACAACAGTTTGCCCAATATTTTGCCGACGATGGTAAGTTTACTTTGGGCGTATGTAATGGTTGTCAAATGTTGTCATCTCTTAAAGAATTAATTCCAGGAACAGACAGTTGGCCAGAGTTCTTGAAAAACACCAGCCAACAATTTGAAGCGAGGTTTTCATCGATTGGGATTGAAGAAGGCAATTCACTGTTTTTTGCAGGCATGCAAGGAGCAAGAATCCCAGTGGCCATTGCACATGGTGAAGGTCGAGCAGTTTTTGCTAAAAATAGCCCCGAAAACATTGTAGCCAGTTATGTTGACAACGATGGGAACAATACGCAAAGCTACCCTTTTAACCCCAATGGTTCGCAACAGGCAGCAGCTGCGGTTAGCAATGACAAGGGCAATGTGATGATAATGATGCCACATCCTGAACGGGTCTTTAGAAGTGTACAAATGTCTTGGGCGCCAAAAAAATGGAAAGATAACTCACCTTGGATGAGAATGTTTTATAATACCAGAAAGTTTATAGGGTAAATTATGACTAAAGAAGATAATATTAACATAGAAGACCAGCATGAAGGTGTGATAAAACATTTATTGCTGAGTACTGCCTTGTATTTGCCTTTGTGTTTTTTCATCTGGTTTTATGCCTCTAGCCTGTTGGTCATTCCTGTGAAACATTTGTTGCAATTTGTTTTGTCGACTTGGCAACCCGATTTGTTTAACGCGGTCACCCAGACCCGGTTTATGTTGAACATAGAAACTTTGATTTTCCCCAGCACAACATTTGCTGGACAAGGTGATCAATTGGCAGTCTTGGATGTGGCTGTTAATCCTATGCTCTATGGGTATGGTTTGGCGGTGATAACAGGATTGGTTGTTTCTATACCCAGGATGAAAAGATCAAAAAGAATTTTTCAAATTGTATTTGGCTACGTGTTGGTCATTTTTGTACAAGCCTTCGGGTCGTTTTGGCAACTGATAAAGAACCTAGCATTTGAAGGCGGACCCGATGCACATCAGGCAATTATGGATACCGGCTTGAGCATGAATGTGATTGCACTATTATACCAAATGTCCTATTTAATAATCCCCGCAGTTGTTCCTGTCGCCTACTGGATTATCGTAAACAGTGACTTTATCGGCGAATTAACGGGTTTAAAAACCACAACAAACAGAAACTTTGACGATAAAACGATGTCAGATAAGCAAGAATAAGAAATAACATTATGACAGAAGCACAAGTAATACCTAATAACGACGACACAGAAACAGAAGTTAAGATAAAGCCCGAATTATCTTTTGAGGATAAGCTGTGTCAGTACATGATTGACAAAGGGCGTTTAAAACAAGAAGACTTGTTGCGAGGACAGCGTTTACATGCAGAAACATTGAGTACTTCCTTGGTACCTTTGTTGGTGAGATTGGGTTTGGCATCTGAGCGCGATGTTGCGGCCTCTTTAAGTGAAGTCATGGATATTGAAATAATTAAGGAAGTTGATTATCCAGATTCTGTCAGTGTTGAAACAGAGTTCCCCATTCGGTTTATGCGAGAAAACCTGTTTGTACCGGTTGCTGAAAAAGATGAAACCATAGATGTAATTATGGTTTACCCAAGTGAAAACTTTACGGTTAAAGCCATAAAGATGGCCTCTGGAAAAGAGTTGAATATAAAAATTGGGCTGCCATCAGAGGTTGAAAACGCGATTGAGAAATTATTTGGCGGTGGGCGTTCTGCCATGGGTCAAATTGTAGAAAGTTTGTCTGATGACAGTGCAGGTGATGAAGAAGATGTTGATCATTTAAGAGATTTAGCCAGTGAGGCACCCGTAATACGTTTGGTAAATATCATCATGCAACGCGCGGTTGAAGCGCGTGCTTCAGATATTCATGTTGAGCCTTTTGAAAACCGATTAAAGGTTAGGTACCGAATAGATGGTGTATTGCAAGAAGTGGAATCACCTCCTGCACGTTCTACAGCGGCGGTAATTTCAAGAATCAAAATCATGGCAAAGCTCAATATTGCCGAAAGACGCTTGCCTCAAGATGGGCGCATTATGTTAAGAGTGCAAGGCAAAGAACTGGATTTGCGTGTCTCAACCGTGCCAACTTCTTATGGCGAAAGTGTGGTCATGCGTATTTTGGACAGAGAAAGCATTGTTTTTGATTTTTATCAACTGGGCTTTACAGACCGTGTTTTAGAGCCTTTTAAAAGAGTTTTAGAATTGCCACATGGTATTATGTTGGTCACAGGGCCAACCGGTTCGGGCAAAACCACAACATTATATACAGCACTTGGTCAACTAAATACCGAAGAACGCAAAATCATCACGGTAGAGGATCCTGTAGAATACCAATTAACTGGCATCAATCAAATCCAAGTAAAATCATCCATTGGATTAGACTTCACCTCTGCATTGCGTGCTATTGTTCGTCAAGACCCCGATGTCATCATGATTGGTGAGATGCGAGATTTGGAAACAGCAAAGATAGCGATTCAATCAGCCTTAACAGGTCACTTGGTGTTGTCAACCATTCACACCAATGATGCATCGGGCGGAATCACCCGAATGTTGGACATGGGCGTAGAAGATTATTTGTTGACCTCAACAGTTAACGGCATACTTGCACAAAGACTGGTCAGAAAACTCGACCAAGCAACCATGAAAAAGGAAATTCTAAAAGCTGAAATGGTTAAGAGTTTAGGGTTAGACAAATTGATGGAGTTGAAAAAATACGCATTCTATAAACCTGTGCCCAGTGAGAACAATTTAACCGGTTACAGTGGAAGAATGTCAATACTTGAATTTTTAGAAATGTCTGATGAGATAAGACGATTAATCATGAACCATGCAACAGCAGGAGAAATCCAAAAACAAGCCTGTAAAGAAGGCATGATGACCATTTATGAAGACGGTTTAATAAAGTGTTTGGAAGGCAAAACTAGCTACGAAGAAATTTTGCGCGTCAGTCAGGACGGATAAAGGAGTAACATGGCTCAATTTGTATACAAGGCACTGACACCCGCTGGAGAGCAGCTAGAAGGACAAATGGATGCAAACTCGCAAGCCGAAGTCATCAGCAAAATCCAAGCTGCGGGTAATATTCCATTAACGGCCAAAGAGTTAGGAGCGGGTTTTTCTTTGGAAAGTTTGCTATCGTCACGCAAAACGGTCAATCAGAAACAAGTCGGCGAATTCACCGATCAACTGGCAACCTTGTTGACCTCAGGCATGCCTTTGGAGCGTTCCTTGAGCGTGATGATTGATATTATTGATGACGAGCGTTTGCGAATACTGGTTGAACAGGTCAGAGATAAGGTCAGAGGTGGCAGCACTTTGTCTGATGCTTTAGAAGAGCAAAACGTATTTTCCAATATGTATGTCAACATGGTTCGCGCAGGGGAGTTGGGCGGCACATTGGAAAAGACATTGGTCAGGTTAGCAGATTATATGACCAGAGCAAAAGAATTAAAAGACAGTGTTATTTCTGCTATGATATACCCTGTGATACTGTTTGTATTGGCAGGTGTTTCCATGTTTGTTTTGTTGGGCAAAGTAGTGCCATCATTTAAACCCATGTTTGAAGATGCAGGAGTAGAGTTGCCAGGGGTGACACAATTGGTGATGGCGATAGCAGATTTCGTGCAAAATTTTTGGTGGGCAATGATATTGGCAATGGTTGTTCTGATCTTTGTGGTCAAACAAAAGCTAAAAGAAACAGATTTTAGAATGGCATGGGACAAAAAAATCCTGTCCTTGCCCTTGGTGGGAAGTCTGGTAACACGCATTGATGTGGCAAGGTTTACCCGAACATTGGGCACACTAATAGACAGTGGCGTGCCGTTGTTGACAGGGTTAAATATTGCCAAAAAAGTAATCAACAATAAATTATTGCACAGCATCGTCACTGACGCATCAGAAAAAGTGAAACATGGAGAGCCACTGGCTGCAGGGCTAGAGGGATTTGACGAGTTTCCAAGATTGGCGCAGCAATTGATCAGTGTCGGAGAAGAGACAGGCAACTTGAATGATATGTTGTTAAAAACAGCGGATACTTATGATATTGAGGTAAAAACTGCCATAGACCGCATGATTTCGTTAATGGTACCAGCTTTCGTATTGGTATTGGCAGCATTAATATTTTTTATAATCTTTGCCATTATGATGGCAATGTTGAACATGAACGATTTAGTCGTATAGAGGTAAAATATGAAAAACAGTAAAAGAAAACAAAAGCTAGGAACAAGCCAACAAGGTTTTAGTTTGTTAGAAATTTTGGTAGTTATGGTGATGATGGCAACATTGATTGGTTTGGTGGCAAGCAGTGTGGGCAACAGCAAATCAAAAGGAGACATGAAAACAGCTGAAATCATGATTGGCAAACTTAAACTTAAGATTGAGGAATTTAATTTAGATACGGGATATTACCCAAGAAGTTTGGATGCCTTGGTTAATGATAATGGTGATTCCCATTGGATGGGTCCCTATGTTAAAGAAAAAGAGCTAAAAGATCCATGGAGAGAATCTTTTCAATATTCAAACCCCGGTCAACATGACGAAGATTTCAGTATTGTGTCTCATGGCAAGGATAAGTCTCCTGGTGGAGAAAAATTTAACAAAGACATCAACAGTTGGGATTTATAATTTAATCAATACAGGTGTTTAGAAAGCAATCACAAGCAGGATTTACCTTACTAGAACTCATCGTAGTGATGGTAATGATAGCTGTGATAGCAGGATTCTTTACATCTGGCATGATGAAAAGTTTAAAAAAGGCAAAACTAAGAGCAGTAAGCAAAGATTTGGTTTCGGCCATTCGCTATACCCGTGGGCAAGCCGTGGTAAAACACGAACAAAGAACCATTACTTTTAATGTTGAAAACAAAACCTACAAAGCACCCAGAAAAAAAACCGTAGAAATTCCCGATGAAATTGAAATCTTTGTATATACCGCCGAATCAGAAATTCCAAACGAATCATCGGGTTCGATTCGATTTTTTTCGGATGGAAGTTCAACAGGAGGCTGGGTAAAATTGGTACAAGGCGAGAAGATCTGGAAAATCAATGTCAATTGGCTAACGGGCGAAATAGCCATGGTTGAAGGCGCAAGTTCATGAAGCTAAGACGTAACCAAAACGGCTTTACTTTGTTAGAAATACTGGTGGCTTTTACTTTATTGGCAATGACCTTTGCGACCATTATGGAAATAATTGCGGGTTCTGCTAAAAACACGGTTAAAGCATCACAAAGCACCAAAATTGCCATATTGGCACAAAGTAAGATGGATGAATTGGGGTTGTTTGAGGTTTTGGAGGAAGGCAGTAGTAGCGGAGATTTTGATGACAACACCAGTTGGTCGCTTGAGATAATGCCTTATGATGCCCCTTACGAAGGTGAAATCAACCAAGAGTTTAGCAGTATAGAATTAATGGAAGTCACCTTGATTATTTCCAGTGAGATTGGAAACAAACAATACAACCACGAATTTTATACATTAAGAGCGATCACTCCAGATATTACCCGTGCCCGATAATGAGGCTAAGTGAAAAACAAGTGAAAAACAAGTGAATAATAAATTAAAAAACAATCAAAGCGGATTCACCTTATTAGAAATAATAGTGGTCATGACCATGTTGTCGTTGATTATGGTAATGATATACGGAGGCATACAAACCAGCCGCAAAATTTCTGAAAAAGGCCTAAAAAGAATCAATGCCACCAATGAGATAAGAGTGGTGTCGGAATTGATTCGGCGACAGGTTTCTCGTATTCTGCCTATGGCTTACAAGGAAGATGATGGGCAGTTTGTCATCTTTGAAGGAGACGATAGCTATATTATGTATGTTTCACCTATGCCTGGATATTTGGGCAATGGCGGTCCACATGTGCAATTAATTGAGATTGTTAATGCAAAAGGTGGTAAAATCCTGCAATTTTCGCACTGGCTATTAAATGACTCGTTAGAAGAAGACGCTTTTGATGACTCGGATCGAGAGCCTATTGTGCTTTTAGAGAATATCAGAGATGCTGAATTTAGCTTCGTAAAATTGGACGAAGAAGGTGAACTTGGAGACTGGGAAACTTCGTGGGAAGAGCCAGAAACCACGCCTCTAATGGTCCGGTTGGAAGTTGAAATGGGAGACAGGGCATTGATGCAGTGGCCAGATATGCAGGTGGCGTTGATGTTAGATGCCACAGCGGTGAGTAGACGCGTTAGTCAGCGTTTGCTGCTCGGAAGGGGAAGAAACGATGACCAGCGTGGAGAGATACGGTGATGAACCTGTCAAAGATAGATTTGCTAAAGGTGAATTCGTCAAAAAAACAATCCGGAGTTGCTTTAATTTTGGTCTTGTGGGTGACGGTTCTTTTAACGGTCATTGCAGCCAGTTTTGCTTTGGCAGCCAGAACAGAAGGCACACAAGCAAAAGTGGTATTTGAAACCACCAAAGCCAGATACTTGGCAGAAGCTGGGCTTCACAGGGCGGTATATGAACTTCGCAATCCTGATATGGAAACTCGCTGGGTGGCAGATGGAAGAAAATACCAAATGGAATTTGCACAAGCGCAGATTGAGATATCAATAACTGATGAAACAGGGAAAATTGATATAAATTTGGCAAGCAATGAACTTTTGGTTGGCTTATTTGCCTCATTAGGCATGAGTGATGATGACGCTTTAATGTTGACAGAAAGAGTGATTGATTGGCGAGACAATGACAACATTAAAGGCTTTAATGGTGCAGAGGACGATGACTATGATGCAGAAGGTTATGCCTATGGTGCCAAAGATGCCTTGTTTGATACGGTTCCAGAGCTACAACAGGTGATGGGTATAAACTATGAAATGTATCGAAAATTAGAGCCAGCGATAACCGTTTATTCAGGCAGTCGCAACATCAATGTTGCTTATGCGCCAGAGCAAGCATTGATGGCATTAGAAGATGTGGGAAAAGAAGATGCCCTACAATTTATTGCAGACAGAGAATTGATTGAGGGCACTGGTGGAGAGTTACCTATCTTGTCAAACGGACAAACAGGAGCGGCTCGCGGAGGAGGAACCTCTTTTAGTATTAAAGCCAAGGCCACTTTGAGCAATGGCCATTGGGCTGAAATAGATGCCACGATTAGATTAGGTGGGACGGTAAATGGCAGGCCTTTTAGAATTGTTAGATGGCGCGACAATGAACATTTGTAAACTATGAAACTATTGAATTAATAAATTATACATGAACACAATTGAAAAACTACAAAACGATTTAAGTTATTGGTATGAGGATTCCTCAATAGGCCAATTTATGCGCTGGTGGACAACGCAGCTTAAATCTTTTGTGCCTGAAAAACACCAAAAAACCTGGTTTCCTGAGCCGGTGAAGATTTATCTGACTCAAGAAGATGCCGATATATTGGTTTGGTGCAAACAGGGTGATAATTTTCAATTATATACCGACGCCTCAGACGCAGATGGCAAGCAAGAAGAGTGGTGGCATCAGGTGCAACATGTGATTAATCAAGTTGATGGCCGGAAAGTTGAAATTAAATATTTAATCTGCAACGACAAGGCGCTGGTTAAGAAAATCGCACTTCCAGGAGCTGCCAAAGACAACTTGGATGAAGTAATCGGCTTTGAGCTCGATAAATATGTTCCATTCAATGCAGAGCAAGTGCAATTGAGTTATAAAATTGACAAGGAAAACAGCACCGAAGACAAAATATTGATGGACTTGGCAGTCATGCCCAAAGAAAAAATCTCCAGCCTTATTAGCCTGTGCGATGAAAAGTCTATCTCGCTAGATGGCATTGACGTGAACCTTGTAGCCACTGGTGCTCATTCTGATGCTGGGCCTCGTGGCTTGGGTGTAAATTTACTGCCTGCCGAAAAGCGCAAAGCAGTTGATTTTTATAATATTAAGCTTAATTTGGGATTGTTGGTGTTGTTAATCGGCTTGGTGT
This sequence comes from uncultured Alcanivoracaceae bacterium, assembly GCA_964564165.1. Lineage (GTDB taxonomy): Bacteria > Pseudomonadota > Gammaproteobacteria > Xanthomonadales > Marinicellaceae > NORP309. Next base: position 16,919 of record CAZLZZ010000004.1, read on the forward strand.
ATTTTGTGATGTATACCTCTATTGACAACAAACAAAACAAAATAGATAAGCTAACAGAGATCAATTCACACCTGCAAAAACAGGCAAGAACATCAAAGTTGCTAAAAAAAGAGCTCAAGGCAGTTATAATTTCCAGTAAATTTCTACAAACCAAAAAAGCCGGTCACCCAGCTTTGGTAGAAATACTTTCAGAGGTGACCTCTATTTTGCCCAACAGCACCTATGTAACAAGGTTGAAAGTGAGCCAAGATAAATTGGAAATAACCGGGCAATCTGACAACGCCAATAGTTTGGTTCCTATGCTAAATCAATCCAATCAATGGTACACGCCACAAATTGGCAGTGTAACCTCCGACCCAAGAACCAAAAAAGAAAAGTTCACCATCAAGGCAGAATTTAAAGAACCACAAATGGAGGCTGAAGATGGCGATCAGTCCTAGTTTATTGAAAGATAAAAACCCCGAGATGGAAAAGTGGTATGCTTTATTACTGTTAATTTTTGTTGTGGTGATGGTTTACTATGTTGCTTTTCAAGGGTTTGTGTCTGAGCACACAATAATGAATGAAGAGCTATCAGATTTGCAACAAAACAGAGTGGAATATTCAGAACTGGAAGCGATGATTCCAGAACTACAAAAACGCATCAATATCGTCAAAGAAACGGTAGGTGACAACACCAATTTTCTGGTATCAGATACGGACAACTTGGGCAAAGCAGAATTAACCAGAATCCTAAAAGGCATTGTCGCACAAAATACCGATGTAAGTTCTGACTGCCAAACAATCAATCACACACCAAGCAAGGACAAAGAGCCTGACCAGTTTGAAAAAATCATATTGAAGGTCAGAATGCGCTGTCAATTTGACAAAATGATAGGTGTCTTAGCGGACGTTGAAAAACACGTGCCACATCTTTTTGTTGATAACCTGCAATTGGAACAAAGAGCAATACGACGTTCGCGAAAAAACGTTGCGCCAACCAAGCCGATGTTAGAAGTTAGATTTGATTTGTACGCTTATATGAACAAGCCCGTACACGCCAAAGACAAAAAAGACGAAAGGGGCAGACGACCGTGATGAATAAACATGATGAATAATAATTTCACGGGTCAGCTACTAGTGGTGACACTGGTGTTTTTTCTACTGATAAGCAGTGTGCAAATGTTCGGATGGGGACAAAGTATTGACTCGGTTGATTTGGATGAAGAAAACATGCCCGCATTGCCAACTATGCCCAAGGCAATTAAGTTGGCAGAAGAAAGCTCTAATGAAGAAAAAAAATTGCTGATGGATTCAATTTACGCAAGACCCATGTTTAGCATCACCAGAGAACCCTTCAAAGAGGCAGAAGGGAATGTTGACGACAATAAAAAAGGCGATGACCCAATCTCCGAGTTAGAAGCAAAGTTAACCGGTGTTGTCATTACCCCGGAACAAAGTTACGCAATGATATTGGATACAGCAACCAGCCAAAGAGCAATCTATAAGGTGGGGATGCCATTAGAAGGAGAACAAGGAGGCTGGACATTGGACTCTATACAAAGTCGCAAAGTGGTGTTTGTTTCCGATGACAACAAAACTGAAGAGCTAGAGTTAGCAGTCTTTAGTGGTGGTTTAAAGGCAGGTGCTGTCAGTAAAAGAGGTAAGTCAAAGCCAAAAGACAAGAATGAAAAAGAAGTTGCCAATGTAAACAACAACACAGAAAGCAAAAAAGACAAGAAAAAGAACGCAGATGATATCCGCAAAAAAATAGCCGAAAGAAGAGCACAAATGCGGGCCGACGCCGCTAAGAAAAAATAACCATTATGAAATGTATAAAATATATAAAAAGGAGACACTGGGTGATTAAACAGTTAATCATAATAACAATAACCATTGGCTTGATGTCATGTGCATCAACACGATTGGACTTGTCTAAAGAAATAGACGGATACGACTACTTGAAAGGAATAGAAAGCAATAAATATTCAGGCGCTGTTTTTGGTGACGATAAATCAAAAAAAGAAACAAAGAAAAAAGAGCAATATGAATTTTATCCAGGTACTGGAGAGTTTATTGATATCAAAGCTGCCAGTAAACAATACAAAGCGGTGACAAGCAAAGGAGAAATCACCCTGAACTTTGAAGGAGATCCCTTGCCAATGGTAATCAATTTAATACTGGGCCAGGTATTAAAAGAAAACTACGTGATTGCACCAGGCGTAACCGGTGATGTCACTTTTGCAACGGTTAAGCCGATCAATAAAGATCAGGTGTTACCCATATTAGAAATGTTATTGAGCTGGAACAATGCCGCATTGGTGTTTATTGACGACCGTTACCATGTGATGCCGCGTAGTGAGGCAATCAAAGGCAATTTAATTCCAAGCTATGGGCAAATTCAACAGCGCAGCGGCTACACAGTCATGGTTGTGCCATTAAAATACATCGCCCCGGCCGAAATGGAAAAGGTCTTAATGCCTTATGCCAAAGAAGGCGCCATCGTCAAAGCTGACAATGCGCGCAATTTATTGTTCCTTTCTGGCACAAAAAGAGAGCTAAACATGTACCTAGACACCATCAATATTTTTGATGTGGATTGGTTAGAGGGCATGTCAACAGGTATATTCACCTTAAACAGAGTAGAAGCAGACACCATAGTTGGAGAGTTAGAAACCATATTTGGGGAAGGTGCGGACAACCCATTGGCAGGCATGTTTAGGTTTATGCCAATGGAAAGGCTCAATGCCATAATGGTCATTACACCGCAAGAAAAATACCTTCACAAAGCCAAAGAATGGATTAAGCGTTTGGACCGTTCTGATTCTGAGGCATCAAGCAACCTATATGTATACGATGTAAAAAACATCAAAGCAGATGATTTGGCAGGCTATTTAAGCGACGTGTTTAGTGGAGGAGGTGGCAGCAGTTCCAAAAAGAGCAGTGCCGGCAAAGTTGCACCAGGTTTGCAGGGCAAAGAGATAGGCTCAACCGGTAACAAATCAAAAAATATTTCAAAAACCAAAAACAGAAGCTCTTCGTCAAGTAACAAAGATGGAATAAATTTTACTGCAATTGAAGAAAACAACCAGATTTTAATTAGGGCGAATGCGCAAGAATACGATTCGATTATGGCAGCTGTTTCGCATTTGGATAAAGAGCCATCACAGGTGTTGATTGAAGCGAAAATAATTGAGGTAGTTCTTGAAGACAATGATTCATCTGGTGTTGAATGGTTATTTGGCTCAGCAGTAGAAAATCCTGTAGAAGTAGGCAGTAATGGCTTTGGAGGGTTTAGGAGGACAGAAGCTGCTAGTTTTGGAGCGGGTGGTTTGATATACTTATTAAAAGGTCTAAATGTTCAAGCAGTAATAAGCGCTGCTGAAGTGCAGTCCAGAACAACAGTCTTGTCAACTCCCTCATTGTTGGTATTAAACAATAAAGAAGCTTCAATAAATGTGGGTACTAGAATAGCTATTCCAACTAATTCAACAGGTATTGGTAATAACAATAATAATTTTAGCTCAGTTAGGTTTCTACAAACAGGAACTAAATTGACGGTTACACCTAGGATCAATCCAGGTGGGCTAGTGTATATAGAGATTCAACAAGAGGTGAGTACTCCAACAGCAAGAGACCCAGTGACTGGTGATAGAGATATCAACAACAGAGAACTAACAACAGAAGTAGCAGTGCAAAGTGGCGACACCATTGTGATGGGGGGTCTTATAAGAGATACAAGAGCCAACGGAACAAGTGGAATACCTAAATTAAATAGAATCCCTATACTTGGCAGTTTGTTCGGCTCAAAAACTCGCGACACAGAAAGAACGGAATTAATTCTTTTGATAACGCCAACTGTAATCGAAAATCCAGAACAAGCAAAACAAATAACAAAAGAATACGCAAGTCAATTTAAAGGCCTAAAACCCTTAAAAAAATCTAAGCTACAAGAATAAAAAGACTTATATACAGATTTTTACAAAGAAAAAAACAACAAAGAGAAACAAGCAAATGAATAAATTTAAATCAACCCTATTAATTCTATCAACAGTAATGTTATTGTCTGCCTGCCAAGATCCAGAAAAAGGCAAGCTTGACAACCGAGTAATAGACTACTGGAATTTAAAAATAAACAAAGATTATAAAAAATCCTATCAATTTTTGAGCCCCGGATGGAGGAGCAATGAAGCAGAATTGCCTTATATGCAAAGAATGTTGATGACCAGAGTCAAGTGGCTGAGTGTAAAGTTGATAGATAAAGTCTGTACTCAAAAGGACCTGTGCGAGGTTAAGATTGAGATGGAGTATGAATATCAATTTAGAGGGTCTTTTGGTGACAAAATGAAAGTTTCTGCTGAGATTAAAGAAAACTGGATTATGAGAAATAACATATGGTACACAGTGCCCAGTGAAAGAAAGTTATAATAAAAGCAATATTTTCTTGTTATCCGCCATAATATATCGTAACATTCGTCACAAGCTATAATTGTGTTCAATACAATGTTTGTTGTAGGTGCGATTTGTAGCCCTGTATTTATATATAAAAATTAACTTTTAGGAGTTCTAAAAATGAAAAGAAATAATTTAACAACTGCAGTGATTGCAGGTATTGCTGGAATTGCCGGCTTTGCTAGCGTTTCAACAGCGGTAAACCTTAACTCGGATGGTACTGGACAAGTTTTAGTATATCCATATTACACAGTAAACAACGGTCTTAATACTTTGATTTCAGTAGTAAACACTACAGATGAAACTAAAGCAGTTAAGGTACGTTTTCTAGAAGGCAGAAACAGTCGCGAATGTTTAGATTTCAACTTGTTCTTGTCAGCATATGACGTTTGGACAGCTGCTTTAATTCCAGCCCAAGCGACCTCTTTGTTCTCACCAGGACATGAAGGTGAAGACACAGTTAAAATCGTAACAGCTGATACATCTTGTTTGGATCCTTCAATAATCCAAACCACAGGTTTTGAGTTTTTACCTTATGGTTACGATCCTCTAGACAACGGTACAGGCGGTTATGATTTACAAGGCCTTAACTTGGAACGTTGTACAGAAGGACATTTCGAAATGATTGAAATGGGTGTTGTTACAGACGCTATTACTATAGCGGGTATCGATCATGGTACCAATGGTGTGCCAGGTGATTGTGGTGTTATAGTAGATAATTTTGAAGGTGGTATTTGGAGTGCAGCTCCATTTACAGGTATCGATCCTCCTACAGGTGGAATATTCGGTTCTGCATCAATTATTGACATTAATAATGGTACTGATGTTGCCTATAATGCCGATGCGATTGAAGCATTTACTAACGAAGTTGAACTTACTGGCCCTGGTAGCTTAAACCCTAATCTAGCCAGTGGTGGTGGTATTGGTGCAATAACCAGTAACATCTTTAATAATGGTGCAGTTGTATCTGACGTATGGTTGAACAGCGCAGTTGAAGCAGTAAGTGCTATATATATGCATGATAGCATATATGGCGAATATGCCTTATTAGATGGTATTGGTGCAAATACTGAATGGGTTGTAACTTTCCCTACTAAGAATTTCTACATCGATGCTTTATTAGGAGCTAATATTGGTGCTGTTCCTTTCGAACCGTTCACTACAACTTTAAATCCTGCAGGCACTGGTGCTTGTGAAATATATACTTTCCAATACTATGATCGTGAAGAGCAAGTTCCTGATCCAAGATTGATTATTCGTCCTCCATCTCCTCGTCCTCCTGGAGTAGGAATTGATGACGCAGTTTTCTGTTGGGAAACTAATGTTGTAGAGTTTGAAGATTCGCAAAGACTTTCAGGTGATTCAATTATTTTGGGTTCTAGAAATACAACTCACTTAATCACTCAAAGTGTATCTGCTCAAGCAGCAACTCCAACTTCTCCAGCAGTAGGAGCTGATTATTTCACTGAAGGTTGGACAGCTATACATTTTGCTCAAACTACTGATAACAATGCAGATACTGTTACTTACACAGGTTTACCTGTAACTGGTTTCGCTATTCAACGTTATACTAATGCTAACGTAGGTGGTGGTATATTGGCTAACTATGCTGGTATATTTGCTCATAGATATTCTAGAAATATCCAATAAGCAAAGCACAACAAATATTTTTAATATTTGATGAGAATGGACGGTTTTACCGTCCATTTTTTTTTGATTAAATAATCCAACTACTGTACTAACCTAAAATTTACCATTTGCGTCGAGCGCAAAAAACTACATCTGTTATAATATTGTAAGTACAATAAAATTAAAATTTTGCATTAGCAGGAAAAAATGTGTTTGTAGTATAAATGTGAGTTCAAATAATAGCATAAATTGCTACATCTACATTGTAACTCCAAGGGTTGCTTACAAACTTTAAAATTAGCTTCCTGTAGTATGACCAGACATCGCGGGAATGAAAGGGGTGAGCAGTGATGGAAATTTAATAATACCTCTACAATAATAACTTAACAATAATGACTAATTGAAATACTATGTTTTTAAACAAGTAACAGGTAGTTATAGTTTTTGAAAGTTGCCGTTAGTGAGCATAAGTGCTGAGTTACTTAAAACTTGCACGTTATAAATTAAAATTGTTCTATATACTATTAAAAAATAATTTCCAAAATTCGCTACATCAACAAATAAGAAAAATACATTTTCACACATATAAAAACCTACTCAAGTTAATATTGTTGTATTTGCTATTAACATGCAATTAAACAGAAGTTTCAAAAAATAACAACCATTACGCCAATAACATTGGGAGTAATCAGTTAATTAAATTTGAAGAATTAATAAAAATAAACAAAATAATAGCAATAAAAAAACAGCTTTAAGAAAATATTAACAATTGATAGTGTATAATTGGAAAAAATTCAATTTAGAAGAATAAATTTATGAAAACATACAAAATTTTATTAGTAAGTTTAATTGCGGTTTCGGGTGCAAATATTGGTATAGCCCAGGATCTTAATCTAAACTACAACGGCGGCTCTACCACTCTTCCATTAGATGTAAACAGTGAGTTTTCTGTAGATGCATCTACAGGAGATGTTAATGTTACTACTGAATTTACATCAGAACAGATTGGAACAGAGTTGGGTCTCGCACCTACAGGTAGTGCACCTCAAATATCATTTAACGTAACGCCTAATGGCACTACTTCTGCAGGTATTAATGCAACAATAATAAATGAAGCAGTGTATTGTAATAGAAGTAATCTATGGACTGGACTAAGTACTGCTAATCCACCTGCCACTTTTGTACCCAATGTATTTCAAACAGTCTCTACTAATGGCATTAACTACACGTTATCTTGTGGTAACTCATTTGGAATAACAACTGAAAATGCCACAGTTTCAAATATTACTACTGTTATAAATCCAGTAGTTACAATATCAGCCAGCCCAACGACTGTAAGCAGTGGAGGTAGTTCAGTAGTTACATGGAGTGTTATAAACGCTCCTGATACATGCGACTTCATAGGCCCTTGGCCTGGCGGCGGTGGGACAAATGTAATTCCTGCTAATTTTCCTAGTTCCTCTTTCACCATTTCAGGTATTACAAACCAAATAACATTAAGTGTTAGTTGTGACAACTCTGCTCCTGGAAATTCAGGATTACAATCTGTCACAATAAGTTTGCCAGGTAGCACATCATGGCCTAGTTGTGCGGCACCACAAGAAGCAATTTTTGGAGGGGGTACTGCTGAAGACAGAACAATTGTTGCGAATAGTGGTTCAGCAACGGGTCTAGGGCCAACTAATGGTACGTTTAACCAGTTGTTTGGCTTGAGCACTCCTCCAGGTTTGTCTGTTATAGACCTTCTGAGTAGTGAATTCGGTCTTGTATTAACACGAGATAAATACGTTGCAGCACAATTCAATACTGGCTCTTTAAATTTAAGTGCTAAAGTTGATTTTGTGCCACCAGGTGGTGGCCAAGGCCCGCCTGCTCAAGCATTTACAGCCACTATTAGTGAGTGCCCAGGTGATTTCAATTTCCACGTGGAGCAGACTAGATGTATCATATCTGCTGGTGGAGGTTCGCTGTTCTTTTCAAAC
>CAZLZZ010000004.1:24972-43641 GCA_964564165.1 uncultured Alcanivoracaceae bacterium
GGTGCTAACCCTGCTTTATTTTGCAAGTTGGAAAAAAATACAACATACTACATAAACATGGTACATGCTGTAGAGGGAGGAAATAATTTTGGTACATCCGGGTGCCTTAGTCCGGCTTGTGGAATTCTTGCATCAATAAGTGGCCTATGAATACAAAAAAAAATATTGTATGCAATAGTATTAATTTAGCTATAGTTCTATTGTTGCTGTCATGTTTTTCCTTGGCGAATGAGAATATAATCACTCAAGGCTCGACCAAATTAACTTTTAATGATGTTGATGGTTTTGCCTTTAAGATGACAAACGAGGTACGGTCTGGCTTTTTTGAAAAGCCAGACCGGGTAGAAAAACTTCTAGGAACCATGCTGAATATGAAGCACGTCTACAATTATTTAAATAACAAAGAAAATTTTGATTTTACAGAAATAAATAAAAATATAGAGGAGCAAGTTTTAGAATTGTTTGCATACGATACATCAACTACAGATGTAATGCAGAAAGAAGCAATGTTTTTAACAATAAAAAATTTCATAACCATTAAAGAAAGTTATGAGTATTTGCAGAATTCAATATTAGACTCTATTACAGATGAAAGTGTTCTCGAATACGCAAAAGAAAAATATCTTCTGAATAAACAGAATTATCAAATTCCGGAAACACGTGGAATTCAATATGTTTCAATTCCCTATTCTGAAAAAAATCAGGTCTTAGTTGTAGGTGTAATAAATGATATCCAAGAAAAATTGATAAATAATGAAATCAGCTTTGATGATGTATTGAAAAACTACAAAGAAAAAGTTTCAGGTATCATAGTTTCAAATAGATTGGATAATTATACGTACTCAAAAAAACAGGATCAATTTTCTGATTATGTCTTTTCTTCTAATAAAACTGGTATATTGAATGAGGTATTAAAATTGCCTAGCCAAATATTAATAGTAAATATTTATGACATAAAACCAGCTAAAATGGCAAAATTTGACGAAGTATCAGAAGACATTTTAAATAAAATAAAACAAAATAAAGCAATGAGAGATTTTAATGCGTTGTTAATAACCTTAACTCAGGATCCTATTAACATAAACGAAGAAAACATAAGCTCACTTTTCAAGCGTTATCAAATTGCTGAGTAGTTGATATTGGTAAATAATGACAAAAAATTATTCAAATATTACTTCATACGAGAAATCAAAGAAAAATACATAGGTAATATCTTAGGAGCTGCTTGGTTGTTTATACAGCCTATTATGCTGTTATTTGTGTATTGGTTTGTCTTCACTAAAATATTTAATACTCGCATACCAGAATCCTTACATGTGGGGTTTATTGTATATTTGGCAATAGGTCTGTGGCCATGGTTAGCATTTTCTGAATCACTGATTCAATCAATTACGTCAGTTAGTAAGAATTCAGATTTAATAGGAAAAAACAAGTTAGACTTTAAAATCCCAGTAATAGCATCAATAACAGCAACATTTTTCATAAACATAATAAGTTATGTTGTTGTATTATTTTGTCTGTCAATATTCTATGATTATTTAAATATAACATCTATGCTATTATTAATCATCCCGATTATTATTTTATACATATTGGCAATTTCCTTAGGGTTGATTTTTTCAGCAACTCAAATTTTCATTAAAGATACGTTGCCATTAATTACGACATTTATGTTATTTTGGTTTTTTGCAACACCAATAATTTATTCAGAAACAATGATTCCTGAAAAATACCTATCATATATGAAATTAAACCCGCTTTATACTCCAATATCATTTATACACAAGAGTGTGCTTTCAAGTGGCCCATTACCATGGTTTGATATAATAACTTTGTTAGTTATTGTAATGGTTTTATTTTATGCATCAATTAAGTATTTTAATAAGTTATCAGCACATTTTGATGAGTTCAAATAGTTCTTGAAAACTATAGAGCTTCAATAATTGTAGTTAAGTCAGAAAAGAAAAAATTAACGCATTGTAAAATTGACCGACTAACCTAGAAAACAATATATATTTAATTGAACTCACAACAAAAGCAATGCTTGTATTAAAAACTAAGCTTTTTCTTATAGCTTTTGGGAAATACTTCTATATATATTTAGTAGAAGCTAATTGGGCTATTTAAAACCTTAAAATATGTGATTAAAGCACTAATTAAGGTAATTCGTAATCAGGGAACAAGTAAAGTAATTTATCCATAACTTTATCGGCCTTTTTAGTTTCACCATTTTTTTCAAACTTGAGTAATGCTTCAACAAGTTTTTCTTGTGTTGTTAGGCGAGCAATATAAGTGTTTAAACTATATGAATCCTGCATATATTGTCTCCTTTCTACTTTGGTCAAACTATTAATAAGTTCTAATTCTTGTTGAATTTCAATGGATTTTATTTTATCGGTTTGATCTTCAAGAACTTCAGTAACATCAGCAGTATTAGGTTCAGCAGTAGCAACTTCTACGGGCAAATTTCTCTTTTTAAAATTAGACCATTTTTCTTTTGAGTTACTAGCATAAGGATCGATAATTGAGATCTCTTCAGAGTTATCAGGAGAATTAAATTTCCATATTAGAGCACTTAAAAATAAAAAAATTGTGATAACAACAAGTATTAATAAAGGGTTAGATTTTGATTTCATAGTAGTTCTGTAATTTATAGTATGCTCTTAGAGTAGTGATATAATGATTTGTTCCACATTTTAATAAAATATAATGATTTAATCTATAAATAACAGTATTTCACGAATATAATGTGCCTTAAACCAATAAGTTAATAAAAATTTGTCAAATCTTATCATAGCAAAAAACCTTTCAAAGGTATATCCAAATATAAATACAGCCGGGAATAGGTTTCTTTCGTTGATTTCTTTGATTTTCAACAAGAAAATGCCAGACGGCTTTAGAGTACTTAAAGATATTAATTTAAATATAAAAAAAGGAGAGTCATTAGCAATTATAGGGAAAAATGGTGCAGGTAAGAGTACGTTACTAAAGATTATAAGTGGAGTAATAAGAAATACCACAGGGGAAATCATAGTTAATGGAACTATCGGTGCTTTATTGGAGCTAGGAAGTGGTTTTCATATGGAGTATACGGGTAGAGAAAACCTAAAAATGGCATCAGCTTTAGCAGGTATAGATGACAAAGATTTAAAAGTAAAAATTGCTAAGATGATTGAATTTGCTGATATTGGTGATTACATTGACCAACCAGTAAAAAACTATTCGTCAGGTATGGTTGTCAGGTTAGGCTTTTCAGTTGTAACAGTAACTAAGCCAGATATACTAATAACAGATGAAGTATTGGCTGTTGGAGACAATGATTTTCAAAGAAAATGTATTGCTTGGATTGATAATTATTTAAAAAATGGTGGGACACTATTACTGGTGTCGCACAGCATTTATCACGTACAAAAATTATGCAAACATGCTATTTGGCTTGAAAATGGACGAGTTAAAAAACAAGGAGACTCATTTACTGTCTCACAAGAATACCAAAGTTTTTATGAGAAAAAGACAGCGGATGTGGTGATAAAAGGCGATAAAGACATGACCAATTATCACATTGATGATTTGCAAATACTTAACAGTAACCTAGATGAAACAGGTTTAATTGATACAGATGAAGATTTAATTGTTAAAATTAAGGTTTTTTCCCCTGACGATAGACCCCCTGGTATTGCTTTAGGGATTACACGAAAAGACATGCCAATCTATGGAACCATTTCAGAAACGCATAAAGCCAAGCCGCAAAGACTTAAAAAGCATTACTTTGAGTTTACAGTGAAATATAACAATTTAAAATTACTGCCTGCTGATTATACGATTAAAGCACATGCCATGGATCCGGAATGTATGCGTTTAATGGACGAAGTTGCCAAACCTCTAAGAGTACACTCACAAACAACCGACATGGGTGTGGTAAAGTTGGATTTAGAGTGGAGTTGATCAGTAAACTAACATGAAAATTGATGTAATAGTGCCAATTTACAATGCCTTCGAGGCATTACAAAACTGTTTAAATAGTTTGAAAAATCATCAATCAAATATCAATCAAATAGTTTTGATTAATGATGCATCAACAGAAGGACGAATCAAAAACTATGTCAATAGTATGGGCAAAGACAATGGCTGGAGTGTGATTCATCAAGAGCAAAACCAAGGATTCGTCAAAACAGCCAATCTCGGACTAAAAAAAAGTACAGAGCACACCGTTTTACTTAACTCTGATACCGTTGTAACAAAACATTGGATAGAGGCTTTTATACAGGCAATAAAAAACAATCCAACATTGGGTACGGCCACGCCCTGGTCTAACAATGCAGAAATATGCTCTTTCCCAGAGTTTTTGGTTAATCATCCAGTGCCTACAAATATAGATGAATTAGCCAAGACATTCTATGAAAATCATCAACCCCAATATCCCTTGTTGCCGACAGCTGTGGGCTTCTGCATGTTGGTGAGTAAAAAAGCCAAGCAACAGGTGGGTTATTTTGATGAGCAGCATTTCGGCCATGGCTATGGTGAAGAAAATGATTATTCACTGAGGGTCTCTGAAGCAGGGTTGAAAAACATTTTGTGCGATAATGCCTATGTTGCTCATGTGGGCAACCAGTCTTTTAGTGACTTGGGAATTAAGCCGGGTGAAAAAACCATGCAAAGATTGTTGCAAAAACATCCAAACTATTTAACAATGATTCAAGAATATATCGAACAAGACTCTCTGTCAGATATAAGATTAGAGATTATTTCAAAATTAAAAACCCATGGTGTAGAACTGTGAATGAAAAGAATTCAGTAGACTCTCCATTAGACCTTCAATTAGACTTCACTGGAGAGCGCTTTACGCCAGAATGTGTAAGAGAAATTTGGTATGAGCATTATCACAGATATGCTTTTGCGAAAAATTTAGTTAAAGAAAAAAAGGTTTTAGATGCTGCCTGTGGTGAAGGCTATGGTAGTAACTTGCTATCAGAGTATGCCGTCAATGTTACTGGTTTGGACATTGATAACTCGTCTATTGAACATGCAAAAAATAAATACAAGCAAAGAAATTTATCATTTATTGAAGGTTCTTGTTCACAATTACCCTTTGAAGACGATAGCTTTGATGTAGTCGTGTCATTTGAAACTTTGGAACATTTATCAGAACAGAAGCAGATGTTGGAAGAGTTCAAACGTGTTCTAAACAAAGGTGGAATCTTAATCATTTCTACACCCGATAAGAAACACTATTCTGATGCCACAGGTTTTGTAAATGAGCACCATGTTAAAGAATTGTACAAACAAGAGTTTAAAAGTTTATTAGACGAACATTGGCAACAGCAAACTTGGTATGCTCAGGCCATGACTTTTAACTCGGTTTTAGAAAAAATCGATTCTACAGTAGACCCTACTGAACACTCTTATTCAACGGATATATTGCAAGACAAAACCTTGAAAACCAACCTAGATTTTTTAACGCCTATGTATTACCTAGTGATAGCTTCTAATACCGATGAGCTAAATTTGCCCGAATTACATTTATTTGCCGATAAGCAACAGTCGGTTTATGCGCATTACAACAAAACCATAAAAGACACTATTTATTTAGCAAACAAGCACAACGAACTGCTTAAACAACATGAAAAATGGCTATCTATACCGATATTGGGTAAAATCATGAAATTTATAGCAAAGAGATAGTTGATGGATTTTGAATTCAATTTTGGTGAGCAAACTTTAGCCCAAGGCATAGATAAAAATGAAACACTGTATGCTTCGGTTCCGGGTGTCGCATTGCCATTATCACAGGAAGAACTGGTCTTTATGGACAAGGAAACAGGCGACAACCATGTCATGACGCAACAGGTCTTACATGCGTTGAGCATTTGCCAGCAGTTCAATCCTCTGCACCAACACATTCTGTCTATTAGTCAAGCTTTGCCCGAATTATCCAACCAAACCCAAGCCATTCAAAAGGTGGTTGATTATTTAATCAAAAACAAATTACTGATTACAGAACAAGACTGGAAAGAAAAATTGTCTGTGGGCTCTACTGTGCCAGCAATTGTGGATGCAGGCATTGTTATCAGAGCTTATGATAATCCAAAACTACTTAATAGGTTGTTACAATCTCTTGTAGAGTACCAAAATAAATTCAATACCAAGTATTCGGTTCAAATTTATACAGCATCATCCAATGAAAAAATTGAAAATGAAATAGAATTAATTGTAAAGTCATTCAGAAAAGAATTAAACCTCAATATTCATGGCAGCACTTGGCAGAATCAGTTTGTTAAAATGCTTAAAAAGGAGTTCAAAAACAAAGACCACATCATCGATTGGTTATTAACAGCGAGCAACAATCAGGACGACAATAAGGATAATAGGGGCAATCAATACAATGGTGGAAGGTTGTGGAACTTCGCTTTGTTAAATAATGCAGGCAAGAAATTCCTGTTTTTTGATGACGATACAATTTTTGAATCAAGGGCGCTTGGCGATGAATCAAAATTAATTGAATTAAAAGACCATGCGGATTTGGATGTGGGTTTTGCATTGAGCTTAACAGAAATTAGAAACTCTTCATCTGAATACAATGAAGACGTCTTGCAAAAAATGATCAACAGTTGCGGGCAAACTGTCGGAAATTGGTTGTCGACTATTGATCTTGAAACAAGCTCTATCGAAAATTTAAACTTGATTGAATTAGAACGCTTAAATGCCCGTTCGGTGATTAAGACAATAGGCAATGGAACTTGGGGCAGCCCAAGAGCGAACAGCAATCATTGGTTGTATTATCTTGAAGGCAAACAAAAGGAAGAATTTTGGAAAACCAGAGAAATCTATTTGGACAATATCGAAGCCTCTAACCTTTTGCACTATACCCAAAATTACAGGTTCATGTCCTTGGGTAACTTTGCCCCTTCAGCAATTGATAACTCTTCAATGACACCCTTTGCCAATCCAGCCAACCAGAAAGAAGATTATTTTTACAATGCTGTCATCTTGTTTTGTTACCCCAATCAAGTGATGCTTCATTGTCCTTTTATGATGGGGCACTTACAGGAAAAACCGGGCATAAAATCCAACCAAAACCACATTGCTATAACGCCAAATTTTAATAAATTTATGGCAGATTACGCGCTGACCTTAATTCAATCTACCGATGCCGTTGATCCCAAATTAAGGTTGAGAACATTGGCCAATTACGTATTGGGTTTGGCAGATTCTGGGGATGTAAACATTCACAACCGTTTAAAAGAATATTTGTCACAAGTGCGCTCTGACATGGTGTTAAATATGCAACATCAGATGGCACAATCTCCGGATGCGCCTGTTTATTGGCAGGCCGATGTCAGAGAATTGGTTGAAGCCAACGGCAAAGAATTACTACAAAACAACCCACCAATCTTAGAGGGTTGGAAGAAAGGTTTAAGCAAACAAGATTGTGTGGAAAAGGCCAAACAAGAGCTGTTGGATACAGCACAAGCATTAGAATTGTGGCCTGATTTGTGGGAATTTTGTCAAACCAACAAATAAACGGCCATGACTACTTGCTCTGTTATTATCGTCAATTACAATACAGGTAAGTTATTGAAGCAAGCCGTTGATGCGGCTTTATCCAATGATGGAGTCAATGAAGTTATTGTTGTTGACAACCACTCAAAAGATCAAAGTATGGATTTGATTGATGAATCAGACAGAGTAAAAAAATATTTTCGCAAGAAAAACTATGGTTTTGCTGCTGGTTGTAATTATGGTGCAAAACTGGCAATACAAGAGACAGGACAAGAAGTAGGACAAGACATCTTGCTTTTTCTAAACCCCGATTGTATTGTTCAGCAAAACACCATCGACGAGCTGGCTTCTGCATTATGCAAACAAGAATATAAACAAGAATATAAACAAGAACAAAAACAAGCACGGGTAGGCATCATAGGCTGTCGAGTCAATAATCCAAATGGCACCGAACAACGGGCTAGTCGGCGCAGATTGCCCACATTGTTGCGGGCAATTAAGACCTTTTTAAAAATCGAGAAACTGGCCAAATATTGCCAATGTTTTGCCGGTGTCAATCTCAATCATTTACCGATGCCCAAAGAAATTCAACAAGTAGAAGCCATCTCAGGTGCTTTTATTATGATGAAAGCGGTTGTTTTCAACGAAATCAATGGTTTTGATGAAAAATTTCCGCTTCATTTTGAGGATCTGGACCTGTTTAAACGAACCCATGATTTGGGATACGCTATATTATTTAATCCCAATGTTGAGGTTGTGCATTACCAAGGAACTTCAAGCCAATCCAATCCTAAAGTTGAAGAGATGAAGGCAATGGGCTTGCAAAGGTATTTTTACAAGCACTGTTCTGTGTTTTCATATTTTTTGGTTAAATTATTGCGATAATTCATGCCAATCTTAATGACCGTGAATAACCGCGAAAGTGGTAATCTACGATAGTTTTTTGTATTTAATCCTATGCGGTTGAGGAATGTCACCAAAACGGCGCTTATAATCTTGCTCATATTCGCTATAATTGCCTTCAAAAAACTCTACATGCGACTCATCTTCAAAAGCCAATATGTGTGTGGCAATGCGGTCTAAAAACCACCTGTCATGCGAAATCACCATGACTGAACCTGAAAAATTCAATATGGCTTCTTCCAAAGCGCGCAGTGTTTCTACATCCAAATCATTGGTCGGTTCATCGAGCAACAATACATTGCCACCAGATTTTAAGACTTTGGCCAATTGCAAACGATTGCGCTCACCGCCTGATAAATTCTTAACAATTTTTTGCTGATCTGATCCTTTAAAATTAAAGCGCGATAACCAAGCTCTGGCAGGAATGGTGTAATTGCCGATTTTTAGCACTTCTTCCCCATCCCCTATATCTTGCCACAGTTGTTTGTCATTGTTTAAATCTTCACGGGATTGCTTGACATAAGCCAGCTCTACGGTTTCACCAATTTCTACGGTTCCATCATCAGGTTGTTCTTTGCCGTCAATCATATTAAACAGAGTAGATTTGCCCGCACCATTGGGACCGATGATGCCAACAATGGCACCTTGAGGGACTTTAAAACTTAAATCATTAATCAGGTACTTGTCACCAAATGCTTTTGATACGTTTTTAAACTCAATAACATTTTCACCCAATCTTGGGCCTTGGGGTATAAAGATTTGATTGGTTTCATTGCGCGATTGAAACTCTTTGGATTGCAACTCTTCAAAGCGCGCTAATCGGGCTTTTGACTTGGTGCGTTTGCCTTTGGCATTGGAGCGCACCCATTCTAGTTCACTTTGTATTACTTTCATGTGTGAAGCCTCGGAACGTTTTTCCTGAATCAGTCGTTTTTCCTTTTGTTCGAGCCAAGAAGAATAGTTGCCTTCATAAGGGATACCATGTCCGCGATCCAGCTCCAAAATCCATTCTGCGACATTGTCCAAGAAATATCGATCATGGGTGACTGCTACAATGGTGCCAGTAAAATCTGCCAAAAACCGTTCAAGCCATGCGACAGTTTCTGCGTCCAAATGATTGGTTGGCTCATCGAGTAACAACATGTCAGGGGCTGACAACAACAGTTTGCATAAAGCCACGCGGCGCTTTTCACCGCCCGAAAGTATCGAAACTTGGGTGTCCCAAGGAGGAAGTCGCAAGGCATCTGCTGCTTTTTCTAAGGTTCTATCCAGTTCCCAACCGTTGGCTGCTTCGATTTTATCTTGTAATTCTGCTTGTCTGCCCAATAGTTTTTCCATCTGGCCATCTGACATGTCCTCACCAAATTTCATGGAAATTTCATCAAATTCATCCAGTAAAGACTTTACTTCAATCATGCCTAACTCAACATTCTCGCGAACTGTTTTTTCTTCATCTAATTCAGGCTCTTGTGATAAATAGCCAATTTTGATGCCGGGCTGAGGGCGTGATTCGCCATTAAACTCTTTATCAATACCGGCCATAATGCGTAAAACTGTTGATTTGCCCGAACCATTTATACCCAAAACACCAATTTTGGCACCTGGGAAAAAGCTGATTGAGATATTTTTGATTATTTCTTTGTTGGGAGGAACCGTCTTACTCACGCGGTTCATGGTGTAAATATATTGTGCCATGATAATTACTGAATGTTTTAGAGGGTGCTATCTTACAATAAATTTATTATCGAGTATAATCATATCTTTATTTTGAATTGAGAACACACATGAAAAAAACAGCCTATCTATTTTTAGCCGTTGCACTTTTAACTGGCTGTACGCAATCGCATAAAAACCCCCTTAATGATGTAGCCGTTGAAATACTTAAACCCATATATCCAGAAACAGCAAAAGGCGATGTGGTTGATACTTATTTTGGCACCACTGTAGCAGACCCTTACCGTTGGTTAGAGGATGATATGTCCGCGAAAACAGCAGCATGGGTAAAAGCTCAAAATGTAGTGACGCAAGCTTATTTAAAAAACATCCCGTTTAGACAGGCAATCGAAGACCGATTAACCAAGCTTTGGAATTATGAAAAAGTTTCCGCACCTTTTAAAGAAGGGGATTATACCTATTTTTATAAAAACGATGGATTGCAGAACCAATATGTTCTGTACCGACAAAAAGGAGAGGCAGCAGCAGAAGTATTTTTAGATCCCAATACTTTTAGTGAAGATGGTACGGTGTCATTAGGTCAGGTGAGTTTTTCTAGAGATGGATCAATTGTGGCTTATGCCATATCAGAAGGCGGCAGTGATTGGCGCAAAGTAAAAATACTTGATGTAGAAAGTAAAAAACAAATTGAAGACACAATGGTAGATATTAAGTTCAGCGGACTATCTTGGTATAAAAATGAAGGCTTTTATTATTCTAGTTATGACAAACCAACAGGCAGTCAGTTATCTGCTAAAACTGATCAACACAAATTGTACTATCATAAACTGGGTACAGCTCAATCTTTAGATAAAGTGATTTTCGGTGGAACAGATGCTCAAAAGCACCGTTATATTGGTGGCGGTGTGACTGAAGATGATAACTATTTATTGATATCAGCATCGGTATCAACCAATGGCAATAAACTATTTATCAAAGACTTAACTAAGCCTAATAGCAAACTGGTTACGATATTAGACCACACTGACTCAAATACTTATGTGATTGAGAATGTTGGTTCTAAACTTTATTTAGTGACAGATTTAGATGCACCAAACAAGAAAATTGTTACAGTTGATGCTAGTAACCCTACTGCTAACAACTGGCAGACTTTTATTGCTGAAACTGAAAATGTGTTATCGCCAAGCACTGGTTCTGGTTATTTCTTTACCAAATATATGGTCGATGCGATTACTCAAGTTAAACAGTATGGTTATGCAGGTGATTTTATCAGAGATATACAGTTACCTGGTGTGGGTACCGCTGGAGGGTTTGCTGGTAAAAAAGGAGACAAGGTTTTGTATTATTCATTTTCAAACTATATAACACCAGGAACTATCTACGCCTTTGAGCCAAAAGCAGCAACATCAAGTGTATACAATAAACCGAAAATTGATTTTAATTCAAATAACTTTGAATCAAAGCAAGTGTTTTATACATCGGTTGATGGCACAAAAATACCCATGATTATTTCCTATAAAAAAGGTATGACCCTAAATGGTCACAACCCAACTATATTATACGGATATGGTGGATTTAATATAAGTTTAAAGCCTTCATTTAGTATAAGCAATGCTGTTTGGATGGAGTTGGGTGGTGTATATGCAGTAGCAAATTTACGTGGTGGTGGTGAATACGGTAAAGAATGGCACAGTGCTGGCACACAAATGAAAAAACAAAATGTGTTTGATGACTTCATAGCCGCTGGTGAATATTTGATTGAAAACAAATACACCTCAAATGAAAAATTAGCGATTCGAGGCGGTTCAAATGGCGGCTTGTTGGTTGGTGCCGTTATGACTCAACGTCCAGATTTGATACAGGTGGCATTGCCTGCAGTTGGTGTATTGGATATGTTGCGTTATCACACATTCACCTCTGGTGCTGGGTGGGCCTATGACTATGGCACTTCTGAACAAAGCAAAGAAATGTTTGAATATTTGTTAAATTATTCACCCGTGCAAAATGTAAAGCAAGGCATAGATTATCCAGCTACTTTGATTACCACTGGTGATCATGATGATCGTGTGGTTCCTGCGCATTCGTTTAAATTTGTCGCAGAGTTACAGGCCAAAGGCAGTGATAAAAACCCTTTGTTAATTCGCATAGAAACCGATGCAGGTCATGGTGCTGGTACACCCGTTTCTAAGATTATTGCACAATATGCAGATATATTTGCCTTTACCCTTTGGAATTTAGGAATTACGAACCTTTAATGGTGTCTGCTCTTGTAACTTGAACTGATGCTCGTTCTTGGGTTTCTTAGCTCTTGCGTTCTTTCGTGTACATAGCCCTGTGTATCAGGATAGTTGTCGCTTAATAAAAGTTAATTTTTGAAATTTTGGCATCAGTTAAATTCAAGCAAAAACTGGAGACTTTTATTTCCCGGTCAGGTACTGGTTTCTGTTCTATATCGGGAATTGTGCTGTACAAAAGGCACAGTTTTATTTTATTTTACATTTTTAATTGCAAATGCGAACGGTTATCATTAAGATTGGACGCAAGTGATCCCTCAATCACTTAAGTTGAGTTAGAACTCTGTAAAAGGAGAGGCGAAATGATAAAACCCCTATTCATTCCTATGAATTAATTTATCTTTTTTGCGCTCTTTTTACAGTTTCATACTATATTAAAACTGTATTAAAAACATTGTAAAATAAAAATGAATTTAAAATCACATGTATAAAATCAAGCTGTCTTTCGAAGACAATCAAGTTTGTGTATCGTTATCAACTAAAAACCAAGCCCTTAGAAAGTGGCACGGACCATTTGCTCAGTTAATTTTTGATGAAATTATTCAACAAAGATTTCAAACAAGCCAATCATTTTTATTGTGTAAAACTCATTTTACTAATTTTTTAAAGGAAATATCAAAGTTGTACCACCTAGGATCAATCCATTACAAAATAAACGAGACGTTAGGGGCGTTTAATATTAAAAAAAGCAATTATTGTATTGCTGAATTTCTATTGCTGTACATTCGTATGAGTAAATTTCATTTGAAGAAAAGTGAGCTTTTTACCTGTTTTCTTGATGATTTTCCAAATCATAATTTTTTAAAATTCTATGAAACTATGGATTATTTAGAAGATGAGGATCTGGTTCAGGCAGTTGTGATAAATAAGGAGTCTGTATTTTACGATAAAAACCCTGAACCTCACGAGCATTTTTATACTGTAAACAAAGACAGGTTGTACGATTGCAACGAAGAAAAATCTCAACTATTTAAAAGCTTAGATACTGAGTATAAAAATAATGTATATTTCATTTAGAAACTTCTTATGAATATATTTTTACAAGCTCCTAGGAATCTTGACCGAGAATAGGAACCGTAGCCAGAGTCAGGATTTTTGAAAAATTTTACACTGATAGATTTAAAACTTTAAGCTTTACACCATAAATACTGTTCTAAAATTAATTATTAACAATCAACTAATCTAACAATATAAAGGCAAATTTTATGCATCAACTCGAACAACTTATGTACCAATTATCAGGCTTATTTCTACCGCCTGTACTTATCGTCATTGTTTTATTGTTTTTTTATTCAGTGTATATATTGGGAGATTTTCTGACACAATATATTTTACGTAAAAGAAATTATGACCAATACTTAGATAGCATCATGGCTTTATGTGGAGAACAAGACAGTAAAATTAATTTACAACCTGTAAATGGTTATGATTTATATAACTTTGCTATCAAACAGAACAATTACAACGAAGACGATTTAACAGTTTTTGCTCTTGAAAGCCTTGAAGGAGTTAGGGTTGTTACCCGTATTGCCCCGATGCTTGGATTGGTCGCAACCATGATTCCCATGGGGCCAGCATTAAAATCATTGGCCAATGGTAATATCCAAGGTATTAGTGAAAACTTAATTGTGGCTTTTGCAGCTGTAATTTTTGGATTAATTATTTCTTCTATTACTTTTTGGGTAGCGGCCGTGAGAAAACGTTGGCTGGCTGTTGAAATGGTAGGCTTGTTGAAAAAGAGTGTTGGTTGATGAATTTTTTAGATGAAGATGAAGAGTTGAACCCTATTATTTCAGCGGTTAATTTGGTTGATGTGTTTTTAGTAATCATTGCTGCATTATTAATATCTATTGCTAGCAATCCGCTAAATCCATTCAGCAATGATACCACCACTGTAATTAAAAATGCAGGCAAGCCCAATATGGAAATCATTATTAAGGATGGTGAAAAAATCACTCAATATAAATCATCTGGAGAAATTGGAAATGGCAAAGGCACACGTGCTGGTGTTGCTTACCAAATGAAAGATGGCTCTATTATTTACGTACCTGATGAAAAAAACAAAGGAAAAAACAATGACAAATAAAATTTTATTAATATTAGTAATGGTAAGCCAATTTTCTTTTGCTGATAACGATCATGATCATACAGCCAAAAAGATTTTAGTTATTTCTGCTGACCACAGTTCAGCCAAACGTGTGATGCTAATAACAAAAAACAACCATGAGAAAAACCTTGAGTTTACCCATGCTAAATTTAAATCTTTTGCAAATCTATCATTAACAGAAATTGCCAGTGAATATGATTTGGTTATTTTAAGTACTGTTTCAAAAATGTTTGCAAAAAAAAACTTTGGAAGTTTGTTGCCAATTGCTAAAGATTTTTCTACACCACTTATTACCTTGCCCTTTGATAAAGAATTTAAGCTTAATCATGGATTGAGTGAAAAACAAGCACAAGCCATTAATGATTATTACCGCAATGGAGGTGATGAAAATATGAGTAATTTGGGTGACTTTCTTACAACAGAAATCTTCAAAACTGCTAGTTTCAAAGTTAAACCACCCATTATTTATCCAAAACAAGGCATCTATTTTCCAAAATTTAAACAGAAAATATTTGCTAGCCTCAAGCAATACCTGGATAAAAGAGGCATAAAAGATATTCCCCCGAAAATGCCTACTATTGGTATTATGATGCGTATTGAAAATTATGGTACAGGTAACAACAAAATGATTGATGCCTTAATTAATAAATTAGAAGATAAAGGCGTGCTTACTATCCCATTTTATATTGATGAATATACATCTGGATATGAAGTGTTATTCACCCAAAATAATGAAATAATTGTCGATAATATCATTAATATTCGTGCTATGCATTCACCAATCAAACGCCGAGAGCAATTTGAAAAAATAGGTGTGCCAATTATCCATGCTATTCAATATTATGATGGCAATCAAAACGATTGGGAAGAAAACAACCAAGGTGTCTCGCCAATGATGTCACCATTTATGTTGTCTATACCTGAAACTGCTGGCGTGATTGATATTATTACTGTATCTGCATCAGATAGAAATGCCATTGAACTTGATGTGATAGATTATCAACTTGATGCACTGGTGAATCGAGCTTTGGCATATTCAAATTTAGTGCATAAACTCAATAAAGAAAAAAAACTCACCATGATGGTGTGGAATTATCCTTCTGGTGAAAAGAACATTGGTGCATCTTTCTTAAATGTTCCAAGGAGTATAGATCAAATCACACAAAGACTTATCGATAATGGTTACAGCGTTACACAATCAGAAGAAAAGAAACTGATTGCCGATGTTAACCGTATTCTGCGACCTTTTTACCGTGATTTTGAATTGCAAAAACTATTAGATGATGATTTGGCGGAACTCTTGCCGTTAGATACATACAAAGAACACCTTAATAGTTTTCCAAAAGAGATTGTGGCAGAAATCATTGCTGATTGGGGGTTGCCTGAAGACGGGTTTATGGTGATAGAGCAAGCCGGTGAAAAGTACCTGGTAATGCCGAGAATAAAGCTTGGCAATTTAATTATTATGCGACAACCACCTCGTGGAGAAAAGGCCAGTAAAGATAAAAATATTTACCACGATAAAAGCATAACTATTAACCATTATTATCTGGCGGCTTATTTTTATGCCAAACATTATTTCGACTCAGATGCCATTATTCATCTTGGAACTCACGGCTCACAAGAATATCTTCCAGGTAAAGAACGCTCACCTTCTGTTTATGATGCAACACTTATGGCAATTGGTGATACGCCGATTGTTTACCCATACATAATTGACGATGTAGGTGAGGCTATTCAAGCCAAACGCAGAGGTCGGGCAGTCATAATTTCACATATGACACCACCATTTGCAGCAGCAGGATTGTACGCTCAAAGCATGGATATGCATGAACTGATGCATCAGTACAATACTTTGATTGATGGCAAAGTTAAGCAGTTAACTTTGCAAAAAATTGTTTCGATTTGTATTGAAAACTCTTACTGTAAAGACATAAGTTGGGGCAAGAAAAAAATTGATAAAGACACCACTGGATTTTTATTGGCTCTGCATGATTATCTTGGAGAATTAGCACTGGAAAGCCAGCCATTAGGGTTACATACATTTGGTGTTCCCCCTGAGGAAAAACATATTCTATCAAGTATTATCCAAATGCTAGGCACAGAGTTTAATAATTTGGCCATTGATTATGAGGCAAAATACTTTTCATCAACTGCGGCACTTGCTCACCAAAAGCAACACAACAAACCTCAGGTCAATGATAGCGAAGAATACACCCATGAGCATGACGGTAAACGCCACAGCCATAAAACCAATGAAACACACGAATTAACCGATACCGACAGCAATGAACCTGTAATCGGTGAGGCGCTTGAAGATATTACTGGCTTTGCCTTATTGAAACATTACTTACTGGATAATGCAGACATTGAAGAAATCAACAATAAAGATGTTAAAAAATTTGTAAAACAAGCCAAAGAGTATTACCAAAACTTTCATAAGCTTGCTGAACTAGACAGTATGATTGCAGCATTATCTGCTAAATATATCAAGGTAACCACAGGCGGTGACCCTATTAGAAACCCTGATGTTGTACCTACTGGTTATAATATCTATGGTTTTGATCCTGCAAAGGTACCAACCAAAGCTGCTTGGCAAGCAGGCAGTGAATTAACCGAAAACCTAATTGCCAATTACTACCAAGAACACGGAAAATATCCTGGGAAAATGGCGTTTTCTTTATGGTCAATTGAAACCATGCGTCATTTCGGTGTACTAGAAGCACAAGTCATGCGTGCGATGGGTGTAAAGCCTGTTTGGAGCGATGATGGTCGTGTAATTGACACTGAAATCATTCCCTATTCCGAGTTAAAACGCCCACGAGTTGATGTGGTTTTATCTGTAACTGGTTTATACAGGGATGCTTTTCCAAATGTAATAGAGTGGATGGCAAAAGCTGTTGCAAAAGTTGCAAAACTTAAAGAACAGGGCAATAACTTATACAAGCATGCCAAAATAACACAAAAAGAGCTTGAAGAAAGTGGCATGGATTCTGAACGTGCCGAATATTTATCTACGGTAAGAATTTTCTCAAATAAATCCGGGGCGTATGGTACTGGCTTGGGTAGTGGAGTTATGAACTCTGGTGATTGGGATAAAGATGAAGGGCTAGCAAAGACGTACCTTGATAAAATGGGCTATTTTTTCGGTGAAAAACAGGGCGTGAGTCGCAATCATTGGGGTAAAAAAGTTGATAATGTTGATTTGTATGCCAAAACTTTATCAGGAACTGATTTGGCTGTATTTTCACGAACCTCAAACCTCTATGGTTTGTTGACAACAGATGACCCGTTTCAATACCTTGGCGGAATCTCACTGGCCGTTCGCCATCTGGATGGCAAGAGCCCACAATTATATATCTCCAATCTGCGTGATGCCAATAACTCCAAAACAGAAACAGTACAAAAGTTTATGGCAAAAGAACTCAGAAACCGTTCTTTTCATCCGCGTTGGGTTAATGAGATGAAAGATGAAGGTTATTCTGGGGCATTGGCAATGCTCGATAATCTCAATAATTTTTGGGGATGGCAAGTAGTCGATCCTACTTCGGTTCGAGCGGATCAATGGCAAGAGTTTTTTGAAGTGTATATTGAAGATAAGTTTAATTTAGAACTGGACAAATGGTTTGAACAAGCCAATAACCACACCAAAGCTCAGATGCTAGAGAGAATGCTTGAAGCCGTCCGTAAAGACTATTGGGATGCAGATAAAGAAACTCTAGAAAAAATGCTAAAAGAATATGTGAAACAAGCAAGTAAATTTGATTATCAGTCAAAAAATGAAAAACTTGTTGAATACGTAACATCTTCAGCACAAGGCTTTGGTTTAGATTTGTCTGCTATTACAGTCGCACCGCCAGCAGCAACGCTAACAAAACCCAGTTCAGAAACTTTAGATAACAATCAAGCGCAAGATGTTGAAGGTATGAAGCTTGAGCAGACAGCCAGTCAACAACAACAAGATGTTGAATGGGACAAATTCTATATTTTTGCAATAATCTTGTCTTTCTTATTGTTTATATTTGGTGTTTTACGCAGAGCTAAATCTCGATAAAAATAAGATGCTAAGAGTTATTCTCGGACTGCTCTTGGAAGCTTGTTCGAGAACAACTCATAGCACTGTCAAGCGTATTACTAGCTCCTAGTACTGCAATTAATAAGTTCTGTCTAATTTATACAATCTAGTTTTCT
>CAZLZZ010000005.1:0-41364 GCA_964564165.1 uncultured Alcanivoracaceae bacterium
ACCAACCATAAGATTTTATTTGAAAGGCAGAAGATTTACTTGTTTCGATATTAACTGAAACTGCTTTAGCATCAAGAAAAGTAAGTTTTTGATTGCCTATTTTAAAAGTGTAATCTGGTCGAGTAGAAGTTGAATCAATTTTTTCTAATCTTTCTTTTTCTTCTCGTAATAATACTTTTTCTTGCAGTATTTGGGATGTGTCCATAACATTCCAATCAAAAATTGCAAGAAGTTCATTTATCCAGGTTCTAATGGTTTCTTCAGAACTTAAATCTAAACGTCCTTCTCTTTTGAAGTCTTGGTATCTTTGTACCAATTCAGTTAATTGTTGTTTCCTTTGAGACATTTATAATTTAAGTTTTCCTTGTTTTGCGTTTTTAAAATTTGATTACTATATCAAATTAATAGCACTTAAACCAAGTTTATCACCTTATAGATTCAGGGTAAATCTTTTTTACAATCTTAAATTTTTACGTGCTTACAGTTTAATGACTTTCCTCTTTATATTACTCAGGTTTATTGAAAAACAACCCCGCCCATGTATCTGGTCTATTGCTTTTAATCTTCATTTTCAATTTTCAATTGTAGATGTTTTCAATTTTTCATATCTATTGTGAGCATTAACTTTGCTATCGGGTGTAGTATTTCTTGTCTGAAATCTTCATCATAGTCACAATTTGCCAATAAAACCAATCCGATTTTTTCATCGGGTATCATTATTAAATAGCTTCTAAACCCTTTGTCTCCGCCATAATGCCCAATTGTTTTTTTTGAATTAATTTTACTTAATTGAAACCCCAGACCGATATATGGGTTCTGGCTAAAACTTGGTTCAATCATCATCCAGTTTTTATTAGTCAAATCGGAATCATCAAGAGTGCTAAGAAAAGAAATCATCCACTTACTTAGCTCTTTTGAGGAAGAATTCAATGTAGAACTGGGTGAATGTTCTCTTGTATAGGGATACGTTTCTCTTACATAAACATTTCTAGCAATCCAGCTTTTAGAATGTGGTGAAGTCTTTAAAGAATCAAGTATTTTAAAATGCCTGAAATCACTGCTGTACATTCCACTTTTATTTAAAATATTTTCTTTTAAATAATCATCAAAAGTAGAACCCGAGACTTTTTCTATTACATAACCTAAAATATCAAACGCTAAGTTGCTGTACTGATATTCGGAAGAAGGGTTGGCATCAAGCTTAAGATTAAGTCCCAAAATATAGTTTTTAAGACTATTGTCAGATTGATTGTTATTGTCCCAATGATAATTGTTTATATCTGGCAACCCAGAAGTGTGATTCAAAAGATTTTTTACCGTAATCTTAATAGCTCTTTTATCATCGAACTTTAACTCGGGAAGTAAATTCACTAATTTATCATCAATGGTTATCTTTTTTTGTTGGATAAGCTTCATAGTTGCTACGGCAGTAAATAACTTGCTTATTGAGGCAGTATGAAAAATGCTGTTTTCTGTTACTAAATCGTTTCTTTTAATACTTCTGACACCATAACCTTTGTTATAAATTATGGAACCATTTCTGATTAATCCAATAGAAAGTCCAGGGATGTTGTATTGATTCATCTTCTTGATAATAATTGAATCTACTTTGTCTTTAAAACTGATGATAGTCTTATTAGCTTCTATGTTTTGCTTAAACTCATTATTAGAACAAGATTGTAATATCGTCAGGGATAGAATAAGTGCTATTGATGCTATTTTTTTCATCTGTGCTTTTGTCCAGTTTATAAATGCTTTCTCTGCGAGAGTATTATACTTGTTTTTTGTTGTAGGGTGGGCGAGCCCACCCTACGGCTTTTATTCAGAAGATAAAATAATATTGGCAATTTCAGAATTTATTTGATTAGGGCTAATTGTCCAGCTCCTTGCGCCATTGGTTAATACTATTACTGTGATGCTATTTTTTGTTTGTTCATTCCAATAATGCCTAAAAGAAGAAATTCCAGCTCCCCCATGTCCTGTCATACTATAATTATCTCCTAACTTGTACGCTTCCCAACCCAATCCGAAGTATCCATTCTTACCATTGTTGAGTTTTACAGGAGTCCAAATTTCTTGAAGTTGTTTTTCGCTTAATATTTGTTCATTCAAAATCGCTTGAAACCATAAAATCAATTCGTTGATACTGATGTTTAATCCAGCTCCTGCATACATTGGAGACGAATAGTTTAATGGGAACATCTCTAACTGGTTATTCACTTTAGTATAGCTTGTTACTCTTTTGGGAACAACTTTTTTGAAGCCGCCATAATTTGCTGTGTCCAAATGCAACTTATCAAAATATTGCTTTTGCATATAAGATTCGAAATCTTGGTTTGCCAGTTTTTCTATAATAATTTGGACAATTAAAAATCCAGTTGCATTGTATTTTGATTCATCGCCAGATTTCGAACTAAACGGTTTGTCCTTCATCGCTTCTATAACAAATTTTTGACTTTCGGGTGCTAAGTATATCTGATAATCTATTTGGTCTGGAATTCCAGAAGTATGAGATAGCAGTTGTTTCAAGGTTAACTTTCTCCAAGATCCAGGCAAATCTTCTCTGTCGGGTAGAAAGTCTTTTGCTGTTTCATTCACATTTCTTTTATTGGTATTCAATAGATTATGAAGAGCTATTGAACTAAACAATTTAGCAATAGAAGCAACTGCAAATAAATTGTCTATCGTCATAGGAACTTGATGCTCAATATTAGATAGTCCAAATGCCTTTTTATGTGCTACTTTACCATCTACAAGTACAGCATAATTAAGCCCAACAATTTCTAGACTCTCAATTATTTTTTCAAGATAGTTATCCGTGTCAGTAAAAGTTTTATTGTCTATTTGGTTTAATCTTTCTTGACAATTAGCTCGTGAAAAAATAATTATAAATAAAATAAATAAAAATAGATTTTTTGTCATTGTTGCTCCTACTTTAAGTGAGTGTTCCATGTTACACAAGGTCTTATTATATGTTTATTCAAAAATTAAAATATCCGTATCTTACGAAATGCAACTAAATTTTTGCCGTCTAAATTGCGATAGAGTATTTTTTGGATTCCCACCTTCGCGGGAATGACAAAAATTGATTTCAATTAAGCCAGTATTTTATCAATTTCTGCAATACCTTCATTGGTAATCGGATAATAAAATTCTAAGCCGTCTTTGTCATCACTGACTTGATAAAACAAAATACCGAGTTGTGGGTGGTTGTTTTTGTCGATTTTTTGCTTTTGTGTCTTGTCTAGTGGCTTGATGATTTCGTGGTAAAAATCGCCAGTGAGTCGGCTTTTGTCCAGTGTAGCAAAGCAAATGTGCTCTTCGTTGACTGGCCATGTTTCTTTATTTGGGATAAATTGCCTAACATCCAACCCGTGTTCTTTTAAAGTAGCAATGTGCTGTCTCTGAATTTGGGTGTAGTGTAAATAGGCTTCTTGTTGGTTGTCTAATTCCTTGCCTGGACCTTTGTTGCACCAGCTGATGTGGCTGAAAAAAGGCGTAAAAACTATTTTTTTGGACAGGTAAAATTCATTGTGTTGTGGTGTTGTGATTTTTGTTTCTGGGTGTTTGTTGAAAATGGCTTCTTCGAGCATTTTCCATAGTGGTTCAAAACCTGCCATTTGCAGGTGGTTGTGCATCATGGCGGCCAAGTCTAACACGGTCATGAAATTGCTGTGACGGATTTTTACGCCCAAGGTGTTTTGCAGTTGAATCAACAATTCTTGCGATCCCATGCCCTTGTGCATGAGTTGTTTTTCAAAGTCCGACTTGGTTTCTTCATCGTCGGTAATGACCACAAAAGGCATGAGCAATAATGGAGTAACTTGTACATCACTGTTGTGAACCAAGCTTTCGGGCAAGCCTTTTTCATTTGCGCCAATCACCAATTGATTGCGGCGATTGTTTTCTCCTTTTAGTGCTGCATTGGCATATTGTCGAAGTTGTGTATGAATAGGAAAACCCGGTTGTAATAGCTCACTGCTTTGGTACAATCCACCGACTATGGCAAATGATGAGTCGTCTAAATTGGGCAAGACTACTTGCAATTCTTTGGATATTTGTTGGTTGAGTTGTTTGATTTCATCTTGGGTCAAAACCAACTTGGGTTGTGAATCAGGGTCGATAAATGCCTCTATGGTGAGCATTCCTTGTAGGCACCTGGTTGTCATTGATTTATTAGTTTCATATCTGTTTATTGTTTGTCATTTCCTTGAATAAGGGAATCCATTATTGTTTAGGGCTAGAATCCCCGCCTACGCGAGGATGACACGGTTTTTTTTATTCTTCTTCGTCTATATCACTGTCCAGATTTGCCACACCCGGATCATTGTACCAAGACAATAAAGTCTTGGACAATTCTTCTATGCCTTCTTTTTTTAGACCTGAAAAAGTTTGAATGGTTGATGTGCGTGTAATACTCGCCATTTCTTTTTTTACTTCTAACAACGCTGCCTTACGTTTGCCTGATTTAAATTTATCTGATTTGTTCAATAACACATGTGAATACAAACCCGATTGATCTGCCCAGTGCAAAAACTGTCGATCAAATTCTTTTAAGGGGTGACGAATATCCATCACTATAACAACCCCGATTAAACTTTTACGCTGTTGCAAATATATGTTTATCTCATGTTGCCAGTGGGCTTTTACTTTTTTGGGCACTTTGGCATAACCATAACCTGGCAAATCCACCAAACGCATGTTGTCGCCCAAATCAAAACAATTCAATAACTGGGTGCGTCCCGGGGTTTTACTGACTTTGGCTAGTTTTTTATTGCCCACCAATGTATTCAAAGTGGTGGATTTACCCGCATTGGAGCGACCGGCTATGGCGATTTCTAATCCCGTGTCATCGGGCAATTGCGATACTTTATAGGCCGATGTTAAAAATTGGGTGCGTGCAAATATGTTTTTTTTACTTTTCATGGCGCTATTTTAGCTTGTTGCTTGTTTTTTTACCACGAAGGGCGTGAAGATAATGAAGGAAGCATAGTTTATAATTTATCATCATCCATTATTATTTCATACGCTGTGCTTCTTCCTCCCTTGTCTTTTCTGACCATTATCCCTTTCTTTACCAAATCTTGAATATCTCTTAATGCAGTATCTGTTGAACAATGGGTAAGTTTAGCCCATTTTGAAGTGTTTATTTTTCCTTGAAATCCATCTAATAGAATGCTTAAAATAAACTTCTGTCTTTCATTGTTGATTTTGCTGGCATTTTTGTTCCAAAATTTGTGCTTATTTATGGTGCTTTCTAACGCTTGATTCGATAGCTTAATTGCACTTTGCAAACAATTTAAAAACCAAGTGAGCCATGGCGTTATATCCATGTTTCCTTTTTGAGTTTTCTCTAGTATATTGTAGTAACTCTCCCTTTGTTTTTGAATTTGAGCGGACATGCTATAAAAGCGTTGAGGCGTTCCATCAGATTGTGTCAGTTGTCTATCGGTAATGGCTCGGGCGATTCTACCGTTGCCATCGTCAAAAGGGTGAATGCTGATAAACCAGAAATGTGCAATGCCTGCTTTTAAAACGGGATCAATACTGGGTTTTGCATTGAGCCAAAATAAAAATTGATTCATTTCTGAGTCTATAACCGAGGCATTGGGTGCTTGAAAATGGATTTTTTCTTTGCCTATCACTCCTGACACTACCTGCATTGGTCCTCTAGCGTCATCCCGCCAGTTGCCTGTAATTATTTTAAATAAACCGCTATTTCCTGTCGGAAACAAAGCGGATTGCCAGTCAAATAATCTTTCTCGGCTTAATGTACTTTGATAATTCTGAGTGGCATCTAATAACATCTCCACCACTCCTTCTACATTTCTATTTGAGGGCACTAAGCCTGCTATTTCTATTCCCAGTTTGCGAGCAACCGATGAACGTATCTGTTGTAAATTTAAGTTTTCCCCTTCGATTTCAGATGTTTTTAATGCTTCCTGAGTTAGGGTTTTTAGCAGCGCTTCATTTTGCAGGTCAAAACCTAAAAACTGCATTTTCCCGATTAACTTTCCTTGTAAATACCGCACATTGCCCAGCAATGGTAACAATGATTCATTGTCCCATGTAAAATTTGGCCATAGCTTTTGTTGATAAATATAAATCATAATCTCCGCAATATATGCTGTAATTAAGCCAAGACACCAAAGATTTGTCAATAATTAGCGCATAATTTGCGGCGATTAGTGTTGTTATTCACCGCAACAGTGATTAATCTGGAACTTTTAAGTCTTTGCTTGCATCTAATGGTTCGATTTATTTAGAATACTTACTTCATTAGGATAAACCGCAAATGCAATATAATTTAAAATTAATACTTTTCTTAGGATCGCTTATTTTAGGTGTTTCACATACTGTAGCAGAGCCCTTAAAAGAACGGGCAAGTGTTCCACATTTTTCTAAATGTTATACCCAGGGACTGATTATTCAAAATGGATTGGTTTGGGAGTCTTGTGGGCAGTTTGGTGAGTCGCAATTGATTCATTGGGAGTTGTCAACACAGAAAATTATCAAGCAAGTGAAATTTGATGACAAATATTTTGCCGAAGGTTTAACGGAGATTAATGGCCGATTATTTGTGCTGACTTGGCGTGCAGGTGTTGCCTTTGAAATAGATAAGCAGTCATTGAAAACCGTTGAAACTCACCAGTATCAGGGAGAAGGCTGGGGACTGACTACCGATGGAAAGCTATTGATCATGTCTAATGGCAAGGATGTTTTGCAGTTTATTGATCCCGATGATTTTACTGTCAAACACAGCATCAATGTAACCATTAACGGCAAACCCGTTCATCAACTAAACGAGCTGGAGTGGATTGAAGGAAAAATTTATGCCAATGTTTATGGAATCGATTATATTGTGGTGATTGATCCAGAAACTGGTGTTGTTACCGACAAACACCATCTGCCTAATTTACTTAAAAATGTTTTCCGAAAACCTGGCATATTAAATGGCATCGCTTATGACAAGTCCACTAAGAAAATTTGGATTACCGGTAAAAACTGGCCCAAGATGTTTGAGTTGTAATTAGTTCTTTTTTGCCAATTCTTGGTATTGTTCCAACAAAATTTGATCATTCGTAGTCCAAAATTCATTGGCTTTGCTTTTTAGGTCTGCCATCATTATATAGGCGTTGACGAAGTCTTTGTTGTAAGCTAAGTATTGAGCTTTGTATTTGTATATTGGGTATTTGAAAGTGCTTAATTCATCAAGGTAATTCAGGGTTTTTACATAATCTTGTTTATTGCTTTTCCACTGCAAATCAAGTAATAAATAGCCTACGTCTAATGCATTATACATCTCATTTTCATCTTTAAAGGTTTTTATTAATTCTCTATACTCTTTAACTGCTTGTGGCTGAAAGTTTGTTTTGGATAATATTATAGCGTTGATGTAGCGTATTTCTTTGCCAAACATGGCGTGTACTTTGGGGAATTGTTCTAGGTGCTGATCAAATTTATGTCTTGCCTTTTTAGGGTCTTCTAAATGAGCTGCAACGTATAATTTATATAACCCAACAGCAGCCTGATACACGGGTGATACATTGACATTTGTTATTGCAAGAATATCGTTAAGTTGCTCTATATCGGCTTGCGCTGAATCAAAAGATTTATACAAAACATGTAAATTAATACTTTTAATTAATGCAATCACTGTATTTTCATGATTATTTTGAGAAGTTCCCAATTCCTTGAGTTTTTCAATGTTTGCTAGTGCTTGTTTGCGCAGGCCAAGATACATTTGACTATCAATTAGGGTTTCTAAATAATAGGCTTTTGCCCCAGAAGAGTCAATTTGACTGTAAGAATTTTGTACTTTTGTCAATGACAATAATGCTTTGTTGGCTTCACCTATACCATTGTATATTTTAGCAGTTATGATTGCACTTTGAAATATACCTAAAAAATTATGCTCAGTATTAAATAAATCATAGGCCTCTTGACTATATTTGATTGCCAATTCATGTTGTTTTGTATCAAAATAAAGTTGTGATAAATTTATCTTAGCATAGGCAAGACTATACGGGTCCGGTGAGTATTTTTTGATTAGTTCAAATTGCTCTTCGTAAATTTTTAGCGTGTCTTCACCAGCCGGGCCTAGGTTGAATTCTATTTCTGCTTTTACAGCTAGAGAATCAATCAGGGTTATCATATCGTTTTGATTTTTTGATAACTCAATGGCTTTATTTAATGCAATCTTCGCTTCTGGTACTTGATGAAGGGCAATCAAAATTGATGCTTTGACTTGGTATAAAAAATTTAATAACCTTTTATCAAAGTCTTTTTTATTTTCTAGGTGGTTTACTAGTGCCAAGGCCTTATCATTATTGCCAGATAGTGACTCTAAATCTGCTAACAATAGCCATGCAGAATAAAACTTCGGGTCATTATTTACCGCAGTTTGTATCAACTGAATTGCTTGGGATAGGTTCTTAGTTGTTGCAATTTCTTGCCCCCGAAGATAACTTTCTAGAGCAAATTCTGTGGGTTTATACCCTGAAACCTCACCCTCGGCGATAACTGATGAAATGTTTAATTGCCGAGTAACCCAACTATCAATTCGCTCAAATAACAAATTAAGACTAGCAGCTGTAATTATTTGTTTAGAAAAAATTCCGTCGTAGTTTCTCAACACTAGATCTGCTTGATAGTCTTGGTCTTTACTTAAGCTCTTAATAGTCAAAACATAATCTATGCCTTCTTTTTGCGACAATTCGACTGAAAGGTGTTTGAGATCGCCTTTTTTTGCCGACTCCGCTCTGGGGGTGATAGTATGGATTTCTTTATGTGCCCGCAATTGATCAGTTAAATACTTTAAACCGCCAACATTAAGCCAATCATCTGCATTTTGTGCTCCTACTAGGGCTAAGTTGATAGCAGTTGGGGTGGTTGCTATTAATTCTTTCTTGTCTTTAATGTTGTTTTGTTCAAGCCAATCAATTACTTGCTGGTCAACGGCTGAAGGGTAAGGCGCACCATCTTCAACACCCACATAAAGCAAGCACATTTTTTTATTGTCTTTAAATATTTTATGGTATTTGTTGAGCCAGATGATTAGGTGGTTACGCAGTTCGTCCATCAAGGGCACTTGGTCAATCACCGTTTTGTTTGAGTTGATTAAATCTAGGATTAATTGATTGCTTTCCAAAAGAGGCCCTTGGGTATAGGCTCTTATTTGTGAAAAAACAAACAGTTCTTCGGCATTCATGTGTTCGTGCTGTTTAAAAAAACGTTTTTCCCAGGAGGTTTTTTTATCAATCTCAAGTCGCTTGTCGAGCATTTCCCCTAATTCATTGCGTATATTTATCTGACTGATAAAAGCTTGTTTGTTAATCGACATGGCACTGCGAATTTTCACCATGGTGTCGATGAGGTTTAATGGCTGTTTGGCATTTTTGTTGCTGTCTTGAAGATAGAAAAATAGTGCGGCCATTACAGCAAAAACAAGCAACCACCATTTTTTGTTAAAGCGATCAGTATTATTTAAATTGTTATTTGATGTGCTAGTAACTAAGGGAATCAACTTAATGCCAACACCTCTAACGGTCTCAATGATAGGCAGCGAAGTTGTATTGTTGCGGGTTAAATCACTCCTCAGGCGTGTAATTTGTTTATTGAGTGCCGCATCAGTAACAATTTGATTGGGCCAAACACGATCAATGATTTGTTCTTTAGTGACTACTTGTCCGTGTTTTTCTATCAATAAAAGCAAAATGTCAAAGCTCTTTTTGCTTACTTTTAAAGGGGCTTTTATTTGGTGTATTTCACGTAAATGTGGGTTGACTTTATAATCGAGAAAAGTATAGGTTGTTTGTTGGTTGTTTTCTTGTTTTTCCACGTATCTGGTTATTTGTCTCGATAATGACTGGTAATTGTCTAGTAATTGTCCTGCAAAGTCAAAGACATTTAACTACACTGGGCACTTAATTTTTTTAAGGAAATACAATGGATTTAAACGTACGAAATTTTTTATCAATTACTCTGTTTTCTTTGCTGCTTAATAACTCAGCTAAGGCTCAACAAATAATAGAGTCATTTGAGGATGTTAGTAGTTTGCAACCTGGCTGGGTGTTTGTTAACAATTCTGATGCTATTGGTAGCGTTGATTGGTCACAAGGTGTTGTCAGTAACTTTCCTGCTCAAGCTGGCTCTTCAAATTCATACATTACCAATACAACCGAAACAACAGGGGCAAACTTGGTTTGCAATTGGTTGATTATGCCAGATATAGGCACTATTGAACAATTAAGTTTTTATACGCGCAGCCAAGGCATTGCTAATGAAGTAACGAGTATGCAAGTTATGTATAGCCCAACAGGGAGTATAAATACAGGAAATTGTCTTAACTTTCCTGCTA
The DNA here is from genome assembly GCA_964564165.1 of uncultured Alcanivoracaceae bacterium. Taxonomy (GTDB): domain Bacteria; phylum Pseudomonadota; class Gammaproteobacteria; order Xanthomonadales; family Marinicellaceae; genus NORP309. Next base: position 10,361 of record CAZLZZ010000005.1, read on the forward strand.
AATCAAATAATCCTAATACAAAAAACCTGGACCTTGGTGATTTTAGTGCGACGTTATTGACTATAAATGTAAACCAGCAAGCAGGTGTTTATCCTCAAGATTGGGCGCAATATACTGTAAATGTAAATGGTAATGGGCGCATTGCTTTTTTATATTATGTAGATACTAGCGCACCAGATCTCAATGCAGGAACCCTGGCAATTGATAGTATTTCTATAAGTAATTCTGCCATAGTTAACACTCCACAAGTTGTTCCAAGTTTAAGCTTTGTTGGCTTGATAGGTTTGTTGTTAACAATTTTACTTATCGGTCTTTTTAACAGTGAACGTTTTAAAAAGGGGGAAACACAATGAAAATCAAACTAATACTTTTAAATGCTCTTGTAAGTGTTCTTGTGTTATTTGCAGTATCTACATTAGCAAAAGCAACGCAAGACACCAAAGGCGCAACAACCTATGAAATAACCAAACACACCATTTCATCAGGAGGTGGACAAATATCTGGTGGTGGCTATACGGCAGTCACTTCTATTGGACAAATTGATGCAGGACATAATGCAACAGGTGGTATTTATGAATTTAATGGTGGCTTTTTAGCTGGAGCAACAAACACCGATGACAATCTATTTAAAAATGGTTTTGAATAAAAAATTAGGAGATTTACAATGAAAAAAATTATTATTGTTTTATTAATATTGCATGTTTATGGGTTAGCTTTAAGCGAAAGAATAACCTATCAGGGCTTTCTAAAAAGCAACGGAGTCCCTGTAAATGGCGTTGTAAATATGGCAGTCCATATTTGGTCAAGCTTTGAAATCGACCCTGGAGACATTGATAACTTTCCTGACGATACAATTGGTTTTCCAAATGTTAATGTTGTTGATGGTCTTTTCACTTTAACTCTTGATAGTCCTTTTATTGGCGATTCATATGGAACGAAATGGCTGGAGCTTGTTATCAACAATATTACCCAGTCTCCACGACAGGAAATCACTTTTGCTCCGTTAGCAAAATATTCAACTGTTGCGGGTATTTCTGAAGACTCAGTCAGGTTAAATGGCTTGCTGTCCTCTGATTTTGCAATTGCGACAGATATAACTGGCTTACAATCACAAATTGATAACATAAGTACTGGTATTACGCCTTGGTCTGATGGTTTTGGCGGCACGCAGTATATTGGCGATGTTATTATCGGTGATTTAGCGGCTTCTGCTGGTGATACCTTGCAAATAGTTTCACAGGTCGATGAGTCGCCTTTACGTGTATTGGTTGGAGGCGTGGGTACACGGTTTAGGGTCAGCAAAAATGGAGGCACTGGTATTGGTGCAAACTACAGTGATGGACAAATTCCAGATAATGGCTTGCGTGTATCTGGTAAAGCTGTGATTGGCAGTTTGGGTACAACCTCTCCATCTAAAGTTACTATTGGAGCAGATAACGGAGTTGAACCTTTGAGAGCAAGAATTGGCGGGGCAACAAAATTTTTGATTAACGCAAATGGTGGCACAAATATTGGTGGAGGTTCTACAGTTGCCCCAGAAAACGGGCTGAATGTTGAAGGAGGTGTCGTATTAGGTGGTTCAGATCCTGTATCAGGCGTTTCACTAATGGTATCTTCCCCAACAGGGGTTCATCCTGTTTCTGTAGGTGTTAATGGAAATGCAGCCTTACAAGTAGCAAGCAATAGTGGTGTTGCTATTGGTAGTGGCTCAGTGATCGCTTTTCCACCTCCATCAAACGGCTTGCGAGTTTCTGGTAAATCAACGCTTTCTGATGAAACCACAATTAATGATGATTTGATTGTTAAAAGGGATGCAAAGCACACGCATACAGACAGCTATGGTTTTGTAAAAGCGGGTATTGAGTTTTCATGTGGGTTTTCTGGCACGACAAGAATAAACTATTTTAACAATATTAATGCCGATGAAATTACCGTTCGCAACGGAGTGCTTTTCGGAGTCTGTGTAGTGGAGATACCTTTTTCGTACGAAAACCTCTACTTCCAAACAACCATTGAACCTAATGGCAACAACGTAATAGCAGGCAGTTGTGGCAAAGATCTTACAGGATTAGCAGGAACCACAGAAGTTGTTGTTTGTAGGTTATACGATGTTGAGAACAACACGAATATAGTTACCGCTAGTCGTGTAACATTATTGATGTTTTAATAGGGGTAGGCTTTGAATCAAACAAGCACAAGCACTTGATTGCTTGTGCTTATTGTTTTTTTCATCGAAACTTAACACTGTACAAGATGGTGTTAGTAGCCGTATTAATTCGGTAAGATCTAGCAAGGATGATATACAGTGCTTGACCGAGAAAGAGTATTCTACTGCGAAAAAGCAGGATTTCACGCGTATCGTCCTGATACTTACCTACATTCATGTAGGTTTGCATTAAAATCGTTTCCTGAAGGGTTTTTGTCAAAATTCCTCCTTATATTCGTCAAAAACACTCTTGGGGAGTATTTTTACATTAATCTCTCAAGAAGCCAAAAGTATGGGTTTAATAGAATAATATTAGATAAGGGTAATATTCGCTTATATTTACGGAGTGTCTGATTTATAATGGCGGTTGGAATTTACAACAAACCATATAAGTGGAATCAATTATGAAAACAATCTTGATCTTAGCGTCTTTAATTTGTTCAACAATAACAATTGCAGGTGATGTCGAATTGGGAAAGGCCAAGTCCGTTGTATGTGCAGCTTGTCACGGTGCTGATGGAAACAGCGTTAACCCTATTTGGCCAAAATTTGCAGGCCAGCATGAAGAATATATAGCTAAGCAACTGTCTCTTTTCAAAAATGGTTCAAGAAAAGCTACGGTAATGGCTGGCATGGTTGCAGGGCTCAGCCAAGATGATATAGACAACTTAGCAGCCTATTATACTTCTAAAAAACCAACCATAGGTTATGCAGATGAAAGTCTAGTTGAAGCGGGCAAGGCCTTGTATCAAGGTGGCCGTGCAGACATGAAAATTCCTGCATGTATGGCTTGTCATGGTATGGCAGGAACGGGCAACCCATTATCAGGTTATCCTGTGGTTGCTGGCCAACATGCGACTTATTCAGAACAACGTCTGAAAGCTTTTAGGGCAGGAGAAACAGCAGGCGATGACAATGACACCAATGGTAAAATCATGGCAAGTATTGCAAAACACTTAACAGATGATGAAATCAAAGCAGTTTCCAGCTATATGCAGGGCCTTTATTCCAAATAACTCTTGAACTTTATGTTCTTTAAACAGTCAATATTTACTCAATAACGAGGATTACACATGAATAAATTTATTTTTTTACTGCTTTCATTTGGTTTTTTGCCAGTGTTTGCCCAAGACAATGCATCGCCTCCGGTTACTTATACCAAAGGCATTCAATACACTGAATTAGAAACTCCTTTTGCAACGGGAAACGATGAGCAAGTTGTAGTCTATGAGTTTTTTGGTTATACCTGTCCGCATTGTTCAAGCTTTCAGCCGTATATCAAGCCTTGGCACAAGAAACTGCCTAAACATATTAAATTGGTCAGAGTGCCAGTTGTTTTTTCACCCGCTTGGAAGATTTATGCACAGGCCTATTACACTGCTGAAACCATGGGATTTATAGAAAAAGCACACGTCCCGTTTTTTAATGCCATTCATAAACAACGCAAGAGATTCAGAAACATTGAACAAATTGCTGATTGGTATGCAGAAAATTTCCAAGTAGATACCAAGGCATTTCTAGCGACGGCAAACTCATTCATGATTGACTCAAAAATCCGTCAATCTATGAATATGGCAGGAAAGATGCAAATTACCTCTACTCCATCATTGGTAATCAATGGAAAATACAAGCCAAATACAAAGGTATTGGGAAATATCCCAGAACTATTTAAATTGGCAACTGTTTTATCCAATCAGGAAGCCGTTTCTATGGGTTTAATTAATAAATAATCATTATCTCTATCGAGGATCAAATATGAAGTCATTTTTAAAACCGTTTGTTATGGTTGTTTTTATTTCTTTGTTTATAACAGCTTGTAACAATCAGAGTTCTCAAGTTGACAGCAAAGAAAACAAACAAACAACTCAAAACACTGCAGCAACAGAATCATATAATGATGGGCAAACCTTTGTAGAGGGTGGAGATTATAGCGTCTTGCAAACGCCTTATGACACAGAAAATAAAGAACAAGTGGTTGTGTATGAGTTTTTTGGTTATGCTTGCTCCCACTGTTTTACCTTTGAGCCCTATCTTGACAAATGGTTAGAAAACAAACCAGACCATGTTAAATTAGTTAGAGTTCCTATGAACTTTCATCCCAGTTGGGCAGACTATCAACTTGCTTATTTAACTGCAGAAGTAATTGGTGTAGCAGAAGAAGCCCACGCAAAATTATTTGATGCAATTCACAATAAGCACCAACAATTCAATTCAATAGATGATTTAGCCAAATGGTATGCAAAAGAAACCGGCACAGATAAAGATGTTTTTATTAGCACGTCGGAATCTTTTATTCTTGATTCCAAATTAACCAAAGCAGACAATATGGGTTTTAGGATGAAAATCACAAGCACGCCAACTTTAGTCATTAATGGGAAATTTAAAGCGGTAAAGGCCAAAAACAGAGATGACATTATGAAAATATTGGATTTTTTAATCGAAAAAGAAGCCAAATTAATGGGGTTGATTGAATAGTTTTTCTAAAGGGCACCTCTATTAATTCATGATTTAAACAAGTAAAGAGCCCTGTTTGTATCAGGGCTTTTTATTGCATGCAGTATTCCACAGAGAGCCTAATGTTTTCGATCAAACTTGATGGCCTTTCGCACTTCTTTTTTTGCCTGTCTGACTAGTTCCAATGCTTTAACTCTGTGCCCGCCTTTGTCTTTTGAACCCTTTTTTAACTGTCTTTCTGCCACATTCAAAGCATCTAAGGCTGCTTGCATTTTAGGTTGTCCAGCAATGACGGAACTGCTGGCGCTCAATAAAATTGTTGAAACAATTGCCAAAGCCAATATTGTTGATTTTAATGTTTGTTTATACATGGTTAATTTCCTGTTTAAGTTATAATCCTAAACGAAGTTTTAATGAATTGGTTGACAAATGACATCGATAAATAAATTTGATTATATTGTTGTAGGAGCGGGATCGGCAGGATGCGTACTTGCTAATCGCTTGTCTGCAAACAAAGATTGCAAGGTATTGTTAATCGAAGCAGGCACAACCGATTGGCACCCATTGATACATATGCCAGCAGGTATAGCTAAGTTGGTAAATATTAAATCATTAAACTGGAATTACAACACAGAACCAGAACCACACTTAAACAATAGAAAACTGTACTGGCCTCGAGGCAAGGTTTTGGGCGGTTCAAGCTCAATTAATGCCATGTGTTATTGCCGTGGACATCATAAAGATTATGACCTATGGCAATCTCTGGGAAATAATGGCTGGGGATATGATGACGTCTTGCCTTATTTTATCAAAAGCGAAAACAACCACAGAATCAGCAATAAATACCACGGCAACTCTGGGCCTTTGCAAATCAGTGATTTAAAATACCACAATGTGCTGACCGATACTTTTTTGTCGGCATGTGAGCAATCGGGTTATGGCTTAACTGATGATTTTAATGGTGAACATCAACGGGGTTTTGGGCTTTATCAAGTAACTCAGGATAATGGCTCAAGAAATTCATCAGCTCAGGCTTATTTGTCGCCAGTAAAATTACGCGATAACCTTACAGTATGGACAAAAAGTTACTGCCAAAAAGTTCTGATGAAAGGCAGTATTGCCCAAGGCGTAGAAGTGATAAGAAAAGGCAAAACTCTAAAAATATATGCTTCAAAAGAAGTATTGCTTAGTGGCGGTGCGCTAAATTCTCCGCATTTATTGATGCTTTCGGGTATTGGTGATGCACAACATCTAGAACAACACAACATTAAAGTCTCAAACAATTTGCAAGGCGTTGGTCAAAACTTACAAGACCATTTGGATGTCTGTCTGGTACAACGCTGTTCAAAAAACATCAGCTACGACCGCATTAATGAACTAAAAGCAGGTTTGCAGTATATGTTGTTTAAAACTGGCCCGGGCACTTCCAATGCAGCCGAGGCTGGAGGATTTTTGAAAACCGATCTAAACAATGAACAGTGGCCTGATCTACAGTTTCATTTTGTTCCTGCCATCTTGGATGACCATGGCAGGAATCGATTAAAAGGCAATGGTTACACTTTGCACATGTGTTATTTGCGTCCAGAATCACGGGGTAGACTGGAGCTTGCATCCAATAACCCCATGCAGCCGATTAAAATATTTGCCAACTATTTGTCTGAGTCCAATGATTTAAAATACATAAAAAAAGGCTTTGAAATTCAAAGACAAATATTTTCTCAGTCAGCGTTTGATGAGTACAGAGAACCAGAAATTTTTCCTGGAAATGAAATACAAACTGAATCCGAAATTGAACAATTCATCCGCAACAAAGCCGAGACTATCTATCATCCAGTAGGCACTTGCAAAATGGGCAACGATGAAATGGCAGTGGTCGATAACCAATTGAAAGTTCATGGGGTTGAAAAATTGCGGGTGATTGATGCTTCTATTATGCCCAACTTGGTTTCGGGCAATACCAATGCACCCACCATCATGATTGCTGAAAAAATATGCGATATAATTCTGGAAAATAATTAAATGTCTAATCAGTTACCCAGTCGGTTATCCAATCGATTTATAGCACCCCCAAAAGAAGTAGCCTTGAAAACCTTTGCTGGTTTTTTTGCCTTTGGGTTTGGTTCTGGACTGGCTCCTTTCGCCCCAGGAACATTTGGCACATTGGCTGCCATTCCTCTGTATTTGATACTGGTAACACTGAGTTGGCCAATGTATGCTTGGTTGGTATTTGTGGCATTTGTGGTTGGCGTTAAATTGTGCGATGTTACAGGAGGCCGATTGGGCGTTCATGACCACGGAGGCATTGTTTGGGATGAGTTTGTTGGGTTTTGGATAACGATGTTTCTCATCCCTTTTAGCTGGCAAAATGTGTTGATTGGTTTTATTTTATTTCGTTTTTTCGATATCATTAAACCTTGGCCGATTGCTTGGTTAGACAAGAAAGTATCTGGTGGTTTTGGTGTAATGATTGATGATGTGCTGGCAGGATTTTATGCTTGGTTGCTTATGTTGTTGGTGGTTAAATACGTCCCTGTATATTTTTAGTAAGTACCATTCTGGTTCTACCCACCATGGTTGATTGTAAAAACCTATAAACCTGGTTTTCGTAATCTGTGGGCGCGATCCTCACAACCTACATGTTTTTTTATTATAGACTCTCTTCTGAAAAGATATTTAAAATGAATGTATTAACCCTAAATGTGACGGATGTAACAATTAGTTGCATAGTGTCTACTCTTTGTTTTTATTAAATAATTAGCAGGTACAGTTATGAAACCAGTATTATTGATTTTTCTATTCTTCACGATGTCCACGCTGGGGCTTGCCAGTGAAGGATTAATTACTCTAAAAAGCAACCATTCAGTCGAACACACCTCTGACAACTTAGTCAATGCTTTAAAAAGCAAAGGTATGACGGTTTTCAAAGTGATTGACCATCAAAAAGGCGGACAAAGTGTGGGCAAAGAATTGCGTCCGACGACGGTAGTGATTTTTGGCAACCCAAAAATAGGTACGTCTTTAATGCAATGTGCGCAAACTGCTGCGATAGATTTGCCACAAAAAGCTTTGATATGGGAAGATGAGAAGGGTCTAGTCTGGTATTTATACAATGACCCACAATATATGTTCAAACGCCATCACATAAAAGGTTGTGAGCAACCGTTAAATAAAATCACCCATGCTTTGGCCAATTTCGCTAAAGCGGTGACACAATAATCTTACAGAATTCTTGTGTCTTATGGTCAATAAATCGTATTAAACTTACAATTAGCTTAATTAAAACTTACAATTAGCTTAATTAAAATTTACAATTAGCTTAATGAATAGTTCGGTCTATTATCCAAGGTTCTCTACTGTTTTGCTTGAAGAAGCAATTGAAGACAGTCCTGTGATTCTTATACATGGCCCCAGACAGAGTGGAAAAACCACATTGGCAAGACTCTTGGGTGACAAGCTCAACTATCACTATATTACTTTTGATGATGCTTCACAGAAAATAGCGGCGCGAATAGACCCGATAGGGTTTGTTAATAGGTTGCCTGAACACATCATCTTGGATGAGGTTCAACATGTACCTGAATTATTTAGTGCCATTAAAATTTCAGTGGATACTAATCGCAAAGCAGGTCGTTTTATATTAACGGGTTCTACAAATATTTTACTTTTGCCTAAATTATCAGATTCTTTGGCAGGAAGAATTGAAATTATTAGGTTGAGGCCATTGGCATTGGCTGAGATAGCAGGGAAAAAGCCAGAGTTTTTATCACAAATATTTTCAAATGATTTTGGCCTTGATATTAATCAAAGCAAATATTCTCGTTTGGGAGAAAGCTTAGCAAAAATAATTGTAACTGGCGGCTACCCAGCAGCAATAATACGCACAACTCAAAATCGCCGCAGTCGTTGGTATCGAGATTATATCTCTACCATTGTTCAACGGGATGTTAAAGAATTGGCTAGAATTCAAAAACTTGACATATTGCCAAGTTTATTGAGTATGGCAGCAGGACAAACAGCGCGGTTATTCAATGCCTCTGATTTGGCTTCACCTTTCTCAATAAGTCGGCCAACCATAAGAGAGTATTTAACATTATTAGAACAACTGTTTTTAATTGAACAATTATTGCCTTATCACAATAATCGCATCAGTCGCTTAATAAAAACGCCAAAATTACACATGGCTGATACTGGGCTGGCTTGTTCATTGCTGGGCTTAAACAGTAAAACTCTCTGGCAAGACAGACAAATACTTGGGCAACTATTAGAGACATTTGTTTATCAGGAATTACGCAAATACGCTGACTGGCAAGAGCTTCCGATAAAATTTTCTCACTTTCGCAACAACAATAAAGTTGAAGTAGACATCATCATGCAACAAGGCACAAAACTAGCTGGAATCGAGGTCAAAGCCTCTGCAACGGTCAGAGCAAAAGATTTCAAAGGTCTAAACATGCTAAAACAAGCCAATGAAGAATCTTTTTGTACAGGAGTAGTGTTTTATGATGGAGAGAATATTATTCCTTTTGGTGATAAAATGTTTGCGGTTCCCATCAGTATTTTAACTCCTAATATTGTTAACCCGCATATTTCATACGATCGCTGAACTTTATACGTACCAAGTGATTGCACTCTATTTCACGTTTCTATATCGGGATTTGGGATTAACGGTTTACAAATATTATTAAAATAGATATGGTTATCATCTATTTTACTGAAATCAAACAATAATGCTAAATCCAAATCTCAAATACTTACAATGCTCACTGTGTGGCAAACATTATCCTAAAGATAAAGTCATGAATCTTTGTCCTGATGACAGCCGTCCTTTGGAAATGATTTATGATTTAGCAGCCATAAAATCGGAAAACAATTGGTACCACCCTGAACGAAAAAGCCTGTGGCGTTTTTCGGGGATATTGCCCATTAGTGAAGGCTTTATGGACTTCGGTGAGGGCTACACGCCATTGTTGAATTACAATGGTCATGATGTTGCTCAACAATTTGGTTTTGAATTGTTTATCAAAGACGAAGGCAAGGGTCATGAAGGTTATGGTCAAAACCCGACTTTAAGCTTTAAAGATCGAGGGATGGCGGTGGTGATTAATATGGCAAAACACTTTGGCTTGGATAAATTGGTAGTGCCCACTCAAGGCAATGCGGGCGATTCTTTGGCATGGTTTGCCGATAAAACAGGAATCCAAGCGGTTATCATTATGCCAGATGATACGCCTATGCCAATACAGGGCAGTGTTGCGGCTTTGGGTTTTCATAATCCAAAAATACAACTAGAAATGGTTAAAGGCACAATTAAAGAAGCTGCTGAGTTGATGAAATCTAAATACATTCCGCAAGGGTATTTTAACGTCGCTACATTCCAAGAACCTGGTTGGCGCATTGATGGCAAAAAGACCATGGGGTTAGAACTGGCAGAACCCAATAACATGTCTGGTAAGTGGCAGTTGCCTGATGTGGTTTTGTACCCAACAGGTGGAGGCACCGGCATACTCGGCATGTGGAAAGCCTTTGATGAACTCGAAGCTTTAGGAATGATTGATAGCAAACGCCCAAAAATTATCGCCGTACAGTCACAAGCCACACAACCCATAACCCAAGCTTTTAATGACAAGTCTTTTGAGCCCGCACCTACCCAAGCAGGGCAGACTCTGGCAGTTGGGTTGAATGTTGCAGGTGGTGTCGGTCACTTTAAGGTGTTGGACATTGTTGCCAAAAGTGGAGGCACCTCAATTGCCATAAATGAACAAGACATTGCAGGTAATCTATCTCAAGTTTGGAACGATAAACACTGGTGGATATGTCCCGAAGCTGCTACTTGTATGGCTGCCTTAAAGCCACTAGCAGAGCAAGGAGTAATTCAGAAAAATGACCAAGTAGTGGTTTTTAACACGGGTTCGTTTGAAAAATATTTGCCCGATGTTAGGCATTTGTTGTAAGGGTGTATTAGATTTGTTGAATTTGGTTAATTGAATTCTCAGTTGTTTATACAGATTCTTATACAATTCGTCTATTTAGTGCTTGATGAGATGAATAGGCAGTAACGCATTGTGGTGTAATTTATTTACAAGTCTTGGTAAGTTATAGATTAAATCAGTATCCATGGTGGGTAAAACCCACCTTACAAATTAGCCCTAGCAACTTTAACGGGACAGTAGTGTTATTGAATAGTAAATGGTACAATTGGTAAGCTTAAAATTGAAAAACATTATGAAAGACCAACCTACTCCTAAAAGCAAAGGTATTTACCTATTGCCCAATTTATTCACAACAGGTGCATTATTTGCAGGCTATTATTCAATAATAGCGGGCATAAATGGCAAGTTCGAAATTGCAGCAATCGCTATTTTCATCGCCGCATTATTGGATGGGCTTGATGGCCGTGTGGCACGTTTAACCAATACTGAAAGCGCATTTGGCGAACAGTATGATTCCTTATCGGATTTAATCTCCTTTGGTTTAGCGCCATCGCTATTGATGTACAATTGGTCTTTGCATTCATTGGTGGAAATACACCCGATAATGGGCAAAATTGGCTGGTTGGTCGCTTTTATTTATGCCGTTAGTGGGGCGTTGCGTTTGGCTCGTTTTAATGTGCAAATAGGAAGCGTTGATAAAGCATATTTTCAAGGATTGCCATCACCTGCTGCCGCTGCTTTGATTAGTTCCTTTGTTTGGGTTGCAGTTGATCACGATTTTACTGGGGAATCACTTAGGTATATTTCATTGGCGGTTACTTTAATCGCGGGTTTGTTAATGGTTTCAAGGTTTAGGTACTATTCTTTTAAAACCTTGCCTTTTAAAGAGTCAGTGCCTTTTGTTTGGATTTTGTTGTTGGTGATGATTTTTGTTCTATTGGCATTGGCCCCAGCTAAAGTTTTGTTGGTGGCGTCTAGTGGTTTTGCAATATCGGGTATTTTATTTACCTTGTACAGTTTGAAAAAGAAACGCTCGATCAAGAAAAAAAACACACAAAATAAAAAGGAAGAATAATGACCTCGGTGAGTTCGGAAAATTTTTTAAAAATGCAAAATGACAAATCTGCAGGCACGCTAGATCAGCTTAAGTTATTGGCTGATTTATCCCAGGCTTTTGTACAATCATTGAATATAGATGAAACCCTGAACTTTGCTGTAGAACAAATTGCAGAATACATGAATGCTGAAGCCGCATCGGTATTTTTGTTCAATAAAGACAATAAAAAACTGCTGTGTAGAGCCAGTTTTGGACCCGTTGACATCAAAGGAATTGATGTAGATGTTAATGACAGTATGGTTGGTAAAACCCTGTTGTCAGGCGTTTGTCATATGATTAGAGATGCCAAGAAAAACAACGATTATAACTGTCATGTTGATCAATTGACTGGTTTTCAAACCAAATCTGTATTGTGTACACCCTTGATTGCGGTAGGTGAAAATATAGGTGTTTTACAGGTATTGAATAAACAAAGTGATGGCGGCGATCAAAATGTTTTTTTTGAAAATAGAGACAAAGATATTTTAAGACTATTGGCATCACCCATTGCCTTAGCTATTAATAACGCACGTTTAACTTTGAGTTTGGTTGAACAAAATCGACTAAAAAAGGAAATCACTTTAGCCAGAAGACTGCAACGGTCATTATTGCCAGCACGAAAAAAACCGCCATTTCCAGTCGTCGGCACCAATGTCCCAGCCTATGAAGTCTCTGGTGATTTTTATGATTATTTTCAGTTAGGTGATGATTGTGTCGGATTTGTTGTGGGAGACGTATCTGGAAAAGGGTTGGATGCATCTATGTTGATGGTCAGAGCCAGCAGTTTATTGCGCTGGATTGGTAAAGACAAATTGCCCCCCTCAAAATGGTTAGAAAAAGCCAACAAAGAATTGTGTGAAAATTCGTCAAGAGGCATGTTTGTCTGTGTGGCAGCAGGTTATTTTTTTCCCAAAGAAGATCGAGTCGTTTGGGCGAACGCTGGATTGCCGCCAGTTATACATAAATGTTCTGAAAACGGCAGTATTCATTCTTGGATTGCCAGTGCGCCGCCATTAGGTATTGATGCGGACTTAGATTTTCCTGAGCAAGAAACCTCATTGGGAGGTGGCGGGCTGTACTTTTTAACCGATGGATTAACCGATGCCCGATTAGAAAACGATGAGCAACTGGGTACAGAAGGTTTGATTGATTACATCAAAACAGTTGAGGCAGAATCAGCAGAAGTAAGAGTAGGTAAAATCATCACTTATGTCCGTCGGCAAAAGTTATTTGATGATGCAACCTTGTTGTTGGTAGAAAGACGCGACAATATTCAAGAAACTTACATTGATGGCATCAGTTTTATGGCTGACCCTGTTAACCTTAAAATGGTTCGGGCAAAAGTAACAGAAGTGGTTGAAAAGCTGGGATTTGATGAGTCATCTATTGTGCAATTGGTGCTGTGTCTAGATGAAGCCGTAAGCAATATCTATCGCCATGCTTACAACAATGACGAAACCGGTAACATCGATTTATCCTTCAAGCTACAAAACAATACTCTGGTCTTTTATCTAAGAGATTATGCCTCACTGGTTTATGATAACTCCATAAAACCCCGCGATCTTACTCAAACCCGCCCCGGTGGACTTGGCATCAATATCATCGACAGTGTGATGGACTCTTGGGAATTTGCTACCCCCAAAGATGGTTATGGCAATTTGTTGATTATGAAAAAAGAGTTGGATTAAAATATCCCTCGAATGTAACTACCCACCCCTTCATTCCCGCGAAGGCGGGTCCAAGCGACAGGAAAGTCGTTTTGCAATGCGTAAGCAACCCGAAGGGGTTGCTACATGGATGTAGTAAGTTAATCTATTGTAAAATTTACATCATTTAAAGTGATATTCATATCATTTTTAAATGGATTACCGCCTACGCGGTAATGACGGTGGGTGTGGGTAGTTACTATTAGTCAAGTAGTAACATCAAGCCTTGTCCGTAGTCTTTGCCTGCAGTCATTAAACACCTTAACCAAATAATGCTGTAACAGCGTTGTGCACGCCAATCGCCCCATTACCATCTCCCATAGGGAAGTTCACATCTCCAGCATAAACAACCAGTTTGTGGTGGGCTTTTAAGTATTCACAGGCAATATGAAAGCCTTTAGTCAGTTTTGGTGCGGTGCTGCGTTATATTTCTATTGCCAAAATTTTTGCATTTAATTCGATTACTAGGTCTATTTCAGCTCCTCCTGTGGTTCGGTAATATCCAAAAAAAGCATTGTTTGGTAATGATGCAATTAGGTTTTCTATAACAAATCCTTCCCAACTGCCGCTAACAACAGGATGACCCAATAAATCATTTAATGTTTCTATGCCTAATAATGCATGGCAGATTCCACTATCACGAATATAGGTTTCGGCAGGTATTCGTGGGCCAAGTAATGGAATATCGCGCTCAAGAGTGGTATTGATGAAATTTTGTCTCCAGCTTAAGCTATCTTCGTCATTGTTTGCTAAAAAACTTTCAGGAAAACCACCTCTATTCCAGAGTGCATAAGTTTCCTTCTCGGTTACTTCCCCGATAGTAAATGAAAAAAGTTCACATTGGGCAATTCGCCCAGCCAAAGATTCGCTGGATTGTTTTAAAAGCTCGATAGATGCCGATCCCAAAAGCAAAAACTGCGCAAACTTCTTGCCTGGCCTGCGTCGTTCATCAATGATTCCACGTAAATTTGGAAACAATTCAGGTGCCCTTTGTATTTCATCAAGTACCAGAATTTTATCTGCATTTAGGGCGCAAAATTGTTCGAAGTCACTAATTTTAGCCAAATCACGAGGGCGCTCTAAATCAATGTATAGCGCATTTAGCTCTTTTGCCACATCAAACGCCAATGTGGTTTTGCCCACTTGTCTCGGGCCAATTAATGCCACAACAGGGTTGTTTTTTAGTAGCTTTAAGAGCTCGTATTTTAATTTTCTTGATTTCAAGTATGCAAATACAACATAACATGTGTGATTTACATAGTAAAATTATAAGTTTTGCATAATGTTTGAAACTTTCAATCCCGAAAATTAAACCTCCCTAGAATCTAATTGTTGGCGTTTTGATAAAGATTAAGACAAAATAGGCTCTTCTATGAAAAATTAAAAACAGTATGATAGCAAAAGTAGAGTACCAAGGGGATTTGCGCACGGCGATGCTGCATTTACAATCCAATAGCAAAGTCATTACTGATGCGCCTGTGGACAACCATGGCAAGGGTGAAGCTTTTTCTCCTACTGATCTAGTGGCCACAGCTCTGGCAAGTTGCATGATGACTATTATGGGAATCAAAGCTGACGATATGGGGGTTGATATCACAGGAACCTCTGCAACCGTGAAGAAACACATGAGCGTAACTCCAAGACGTATCAGTGAAATAGAAATTGAAATATTCTTTGCAATATCCTTTAATAACGGGTTTGACAAAAGAACATGTAAATTACTAGAAGCTTCTGCACTAACTTGCCCAGTAGCACAGAGTCTGCATCCTGATACAAAACAGACGATTCGATTTATTTACCCAGAATAACACTTATAGGGAATAAAGAAGATTTGCCTCAATGATGATGAGGCTTTTGGATGGTTTAATAAGTACACTTTAGTTGCATTAAGGACTTGTGCCGTCAAAATATGTCCACTATCGATAATTTAGGATAGAAGATTCAGGACATGCAATCAGGAACGCAAACCTTGCCCTCCATTAACACTCTAGCACTGCGACTCATGATGACTTTTTTGGCTTGCCATTCGCCATTTTCTTGAGCGATTTCGGCACCCACTTTTAAAGTGCCTGAGGGATGTCCGAAAGTGAGAGAATCTCGTTGCGCTCCGCCTGCTGCTAAATTGACTAAAGTTCCAGATATAGCTGATGCGGTAGCGATGGCAACGGCGGCGGTTCCCATCATGGCGAGGTGTAGTAATCCCATAGATAAGGCGCGAACATTGAGGTCAATATCATCTGCATTGATGGCTTTTCCACTTGACGAAGTGTAAGATTTTGGTGGAGAGACAAAAGCCACTTTGGGGGTATGCTGCCGTGTTTTTGCTTGTTCGATATTATCAATCAAACCCATTTTAATGGCCCCGTATGCCCGAATGGATTCGAGCATTTCTAAGGCTTTTTTATCGCTATTAATATCGCCTTGTAATTCTGTGCCTAGGTAATTGATGTCTTTTGCATTTAAGAAAATAGTGGGAATGCCCGCATTGATTAAAGTGGCTTTAAAAGTACCAACACCAGGAACTTCTAAATCATCAACGATATTGCCTGTGGAAAACAAAGCATCGCTGGTGGGCTCTACAAATTCAATTTTGATTTCAGCGGCAGGAAATGTCACGCCATCTAGTACAAAATCACCCATTTCCTGTACCTGCCCATTTGTTATTGGCACATGGGCAATAATGGTTTTTTTATATTGGCTTGCCAAATTCGTACCACACAAATACCATTATCGGGAATTCGCCTATCATCAACTAAACCCTTGCTAATAGCGAAGGAACCCACAGCAGCGGTCAAATTCCCGCAGTTTCCCGACCAATCGACAAAAGGCCGGTCAATAGCTACTTGCCCAAACAAATAATCGACATCGTGTTCTGGTTGTTCGCTTTTTGAGAGAATCACGGTTTTGCTGGTGCTAGAAGTTG
This sequence comes from uncultured Alcanivoracaceae bacterium, assembly GCA_964564165.1. Classification (GTDB taxonomy): domain Bacteria; phylum Pseudomonadota; class Gammaproteobacteria; order Xanthomonadales; family Marinicellaceae; genus NORP309. Next base: position 26,676 of record CAZLZZ010000005.1, read on the forward strand.
CACCTCCCATACCATCGGTTTGTTTGCCATAAGGGTCTGGAGAACCAATCACTCGCAACAATAAATTATCACGCGCCTCTCCAGCCATTTGTGCTGATTTTGGTAAATCGGTTAGTTTGAAAAAACACCTTTTGATGTTCCACCGCGCATATAGGTGGCAGGGATTTTTATTTGAGGTTTATATTTCTTATTTATGGCCTGTGGATAATCTAAAAATATCTGATGATAAAGGGATGTGTTTGGATTGGCTGTTGTTTGATTTGTCTTTGTATTGAATTTTCAACATCATATTGTTTCTTTTTTTGCTTAACTTTGCACCAATTACAATCTTGTATGGGCAATTGAGTATTTTTTGATAATCCAGATTAATACTATTCCTAACTTCACCAGTTTTTATATTTAGTTTGATTAAATCAAGGTCAGTATCACTTGTAAAACTAAACCGTTTATTGCCCGTTTTTAAAAACCACAGGTTTGTATTATCAATTATAAAGTCAATGTTGTCCCTGCTTGAAAATTCATTCAAGACATTACCACTCACATCCATTAGTTGTACTTCGTATTCATGGTGGCCGCCTTTTGAATGCTCATTAATTTGATAGACTAAAAAACTTTTCCCAGGTAAGTCAATTAAACACTTGTCACGTAACATCGCATAATCGGCATAAATACTTGGGAAAATATGTGTCCATTTATTCTTTCTTCCCGTGCAATCTACTTGACAATGGTTGGTATTAATTTCAGAAATTGTTAGTGTACAATGATTCTTTGTGATTTTATTAGTTTCTTCTAGTATAATCATTTTATTACATCAAATAATCAGAAAAAATCATTTCAAGTTCTTGTTGTGATAATTTGCGGTAAAAAACATCAACACCAACAACCAAAGAATACAGAATCAAAGAATGGCGTTTGGCCTCTTTTTCATCGGGGTAAATATCGCCCAAAAGGTTGTTCAGATAATCATAACGTTTTTTATAAACACCCAACACAAATTTTTTGACATTTTCATCATTAAACGACCAAGTGTTTATTTCGAACTCAAGCCTATTGCCGTTATTCACTCCATCTATAACTTGTTTGCCCAATATAGAAAGCTTTTCTTGTGGGCTTTTTCCTAAATTGGCATTTGTAATAAAGGCTGTGGTAAACCTTTGCTTCCAAAATTGCAATATCTGTTTTTCATAATCATTTTTAGATTTAAACCAATGATAAAAACAGCCTTTTGTCACCTCCAGTTTCTCACACAATTTATCAATTTTTAGTTCTTTTAATCCCTTAGTCCCTAAGGTTTGTATGCCTAGTTTTAGCCACGCTGATTTTGAATTATTTGGATTTTCGTACATAATCTTCTCATATTTTGCTGTGATCAACTCGATACACAAATTAAATTAGGCTATAGGTTAATAAGAAATAAAATTAAGGCAACTGCTCACTCTGTCATTCCTATGATGGCACACTAGTGTCGGTTAAAGTTGTAAGGTGGGTTTTACCCGAATAACACTTACTTACAAAGTAACACGTTGAAATATTTATAAATATTTAACCAGTCTTAAAACAAGCTTTTAATTAAAAAGAACTCATATCGGGTGGTTGGCTTTTATTCATATCATCCTTGATAATCACCTTCATCCATGAAGGCTTGCATGAAAAAAACATCTGGAATGTTTTTTCATGATAACCCGAAGGGCGGAACCCATGGATGGGTGGAGTAAATTCTTTCCAGAAGAATTTTTGTCAACAATAAAACCGCAGGTTTTAAAACGTGTTGGCTAAACAGACTGTGAAAGTATTCTGATGACGAGTAAAAATGGTATAAATTTCGCTGCTTTTCGTTGAAAAACTTGGAATTAGCTAGCTAGTCGCTACGTTTTCCGCCTCAATCAGCAAATTTCCCCCTCATTTTTCTTTCGCCCCATAAGACTTTCACAGTCTGTAAGGCCAACTACCCGAAGGCTCTTCTGTTGCCTTAAAAACTTGCATTATGTTTCATATATCTTAAGCTGTTAAATCCTCTTAAGTAAGTGGCATTCGGGTAAAACCCACCTTAGGTCCTGCTATTTCATGTCTAGTGTTTAAAAAACTCAATTTTAATTATACACTGTAGAGGTATCTTCATAACTAAAATCGGCGGGAATGTAACCCACTTTGGCTACTTTTTATTCGTATCGTCCATTATACTCACCGCTTCGCGGCTTGCGTGAAAAATACTTCTGGAAAGTATTTTAATGGTAACCCGGAGGGTGGAATCAAATTATTTCCTGAAGATATTTTTTTAAATTAATCTGTAGAACAACTATTGATTCAATTTTTATAGAAAAAACACTCTCATGACATATCTCCATCTCATCCGACCCTAGTTATAAACATATCTCTATAAGGCCTTAGAAAGTATTTACATTTTTTAACGGGACAGTAGTGATATTAGTTTTTTAAAAAGATTATTAGCTACGCGAGAATAACCGCAAGTGTAAACAGTTGCAAATAAAATAACAATACAATTGTAACATACCAAAAGGTATGTTACATTGCGGCCCAACATACTGTAAGGTATGTTGGCATTGTTATTGTATTAGGAAGTGATTGTAACTATTTAGCGAGTTTAAACTCATTTATGTAAGTTGTTGATTTATAAGACTTTGAAAGCATGGATTCTTTCGGGAGTTTACATGGACGTATTTACGTGTCCTTATAAATCAATAACTTACAGCTAATTTTAAGAATACGCTAAATAGTTACGTTTTTTTTAATCCCTGCGATTAATGGGAGATAAAGAAATCAAACAAAGAATTAAAAACCTTAACAAAAGTGAACAACATGAAAATAACTGATGAAATATTTAATAAGAAAATTAAACCACTATTTGCCAAATCAACATTTTGCTCCATAGCAACCATCAATTCTGACGGGTTTGCACATGTGAGCCCAATCGGCAGTGTGATATTGCACGATAAATCACACGGTGTTTTCTATGAAAAGTTCACAAAGAACACACCACAAAACATCAAGTCAAATCAACTTGCAACCATAATGTGTGTAAACGATGGTAAGTGGTTTTGGCTTAAGTCGTTGTTAAAAGGCAAATTTAAATCTCCACCAGCCATAAGACTGGTGGTTAAATTTGGTGAACTGCGCAAAGAGCAAAACAAAGAAGGAAAGATATTTAAGCGCAAAGTTAATATTTTTAAAGCCAATACCCCCCTATGTCACCATACCTGTCGCCTAAGAATTTAAAAATCATTTTTTTAAAACAGGAGATGAAAATGGCAACATTTAGCCAACAATTTAAAGTACAATCAGTTGACAAAGCACTAAACAGAAGTGCTGATCGAACAATTAAAGATAAATCGCTGCCTCTACAGTTGGACTCATAGGCAGATCTATTTAAAGCACCTTTGTGGTTTAAACTGAGTCAGTTTTTAACTGGTGGAGTGGCTCATTATTACACTGATGGTAACAAATACGAGTTTATGTTCAGTCGTGGTTTTTTGTTTAGATTGCTTTAGAAATGTTCAAGGTCAATGCATAAAAAATAAGTTCACAAATGCGTGCATGCATCTTTTTTAGGTGTTGAGGTTTATGCTTTATTATTACTGTGGTTTTTTTTGTTTAGATTGTCGCAGAAGCGAACAAGGTCAATTCAAATAAAATACGAGTTTTGTTATTTTAAATGAGTGATTTTTTTGGATTGAGATTGGAAGCTTATGTGGTAATATAAACCAAAAAATGGTGCCCGGTCTCGGAATCGAACCAAGGACACGAGGATTTTCAATCCTCTGCTCTACCGACTGAGCTAACCGGGCCATTCTTTTAATTACAATCTAACTGCTTACAGAGTTGTTGAGCAGGTTTAATTGAGCGAGCATTATATTTAGCTTGTTAAGGCGTGTCAAACTTTAATTCATCAAAGTGTTGTGAAAATGTCTAAAATACAACTACTCAGGGGTATAACCTTCAACTGGTTCAACACCGCCGTCAAAGAAAAACTTGCCCATGGCTTGTTCTATGCGTTTGCGGTCTTTTGGATTGATTGGAGAGAGGCGGTTTTCGTTGATAAACATCACTTGGTAGCCTAGCCACTCTTGCCAAAATTTTTGTGAAACTTCTTTGTAGATACGTTGCCCGAGTTCGCCAGGATAAGGAATATAGTCCATGCCTTGTTGGTTTTCGCCATATTTGATACAATTTATTGTGTACATAGTTTGGTATGATGAAGAAATTGGCTTAATTTTATGGTGTATTGTTGGTAAATAAAAGATAATACGCATCAATTTTCAATTCTTACGATATATTATAAATGCTGAATACTGTAAAAACCCAATTATTAGAAGCTGGTGGTTTGGATGAGTCTAAATTAGAAAATGCTTTGTCACATTGTTTGTCCAAAGGCGCTGATTTTGCTGATTTGTACTTTCAGTCATCTCGCATGGAATCGTGGATGTTGGAAGATAAAAAAGTTAAAAGTGGCAGTCATAGCATTGATGCTGGAGTGGGTGTGCGCATTAACAATGGCGAAAAAACGGGTTTTGCGTATTCGGATGCGATGACCAACCAGGGCATGTTGCAAGCAGTGATGACCGCCAGTTCGATAGCAAATACAAGCAAACAAGTTGCGCCGATTAAAATTCAGGCGATTGAACGGCCCGATATTTATACTCAATCTGATGTATTAACTGGCATTGAAAATGCTCAGATTCTTGATTTGTTGAACCAAATGGATGCCATGGCGCGCAAACAAGATCCGCGTATTTCCAAAGTGATTTGTTCATTGTCCACAGCTCAAGAATACATATTGGTAGCTGCCAGTGATGGAACTTTGGCCGCTGATATTCGGCCGTTGGCAAAATTAAGCATACAAGTGATTGCCAATGACGGTAAAGGCCGTATAGAAATTGGATTTTCTGGCGGTGGTGGTCGCATGACCTTGGCTGAACTGTTTAAACAAGGTAATCAACAAGACTATGTTAATCAAGCGGTAAAATCTGCATTGGTTAATTTAGAAGCCATTGCTGCCCCAGCCGGGGTTATGCCCGTTGTGCTTGGTGCAGGTTGGCCCGGAGTCTTATTGCATGAAGCTATTGGGCACGGTTTAGAAGGTGATTTTAATCGCAAGGGCACTTCGGCGTTTGCCGGAAAAGTCGGTCAACGGGTTGCCAGTGACCAGTGTACCATCATTGATTCGGGTATCTTGCCCAATCGCCGTGGTTCACTCAATATTGATGATGAAGGCACGCCAGCACAGGAAAATGTCTTGATTGAAAACGGTATTCTCAAAGGCTATATGCAAGACAAACTCAACGCTAGATTGATGGGTGTAAAATCAACAGGCAATGGTCGCCGTGAATCATTTGCGAATTTACCTATTCCTCGTATGACCAACACTTATATGATGAATGGTAAATATGAACACGAAGAAATCATTGCATCAGTCAAGAAAGGTATTTATGCTGAAAATTTTCGCGGTGGACAAGTGGACATAACCAATGGCAAGTTTGTCTTCTCCGCCAGTGATGCTTTTTTGATTGAGAATGGCAAAATTACCAGACCTGTCAAAGGCGTGACCCTAATCGGGGATGGTCCAACGGTATTGACCAAGGTTTCTATGGTTGGCAACAATCTAGAATTTGATCAAGGCATGGGTGTTTGTGGCAAAGATGGACAAAGTTTGCCTGTAGGTATCGGGCAACCAACTTTGAAAGTGGATGAATTAACGGTTGGTGGCACCGAGTTTTGATTTTTGGGGTTGTAGAGGTGTTAAAACAATTAAAATTGATTGCATTACTATGATATGTTATATATCTATAGTATGATATAGAAAAATACAATATCATACTATGAATTATTTACACAGATCCTTGCAGAATTCTGTCGATCAAGCATTGAATATCTCACCAGTGGTGTTGCTCGCTGGTGCTAGGCAGATTGGCAAAAGCACATTAGTAACACAAATGTCACGCGACTATATTGTTATGGATGACATCACCCAATTGGCCGCGGCTAATAATGACCCGCAAGGTTATATTCAAAATTTACCCAAACCTATTACCATTGATGAAATTCAAAAAGTAGCGCATTTATTAACGCCCATAAAACTGTATGTTGACAAACAGAGAAGAAATGGCGATTTTTTATTAACCGGTTCTGCCAATGTTCTTGATTTAAAAAAATCCAACGAATCACTGGCAGGGCGTTTAATTGAAATCACCTTGCATCCATTTACCGCAAAAGAAAAGAACAAAGACAGTACTAGCAATGTGGTGGATGAATTGTTTTCTAAAAGTCTCAAAAATATAAAAATCAAAGCTAAATATTTTGATAAGGTTCATTCTTTTATGGTGCAAGGTGGATATCCTGTAGCCTTTGGACTTAAGAACGCAAAAGAGCGTTTTTTGTGGTTTAACTCTTACATAAGTACCATTATAGAAAGAGATATTCGCAGTATTGGAGAATTGCGTGATTTGGATAATTTTATCCGTTTTTTTAATGTTATCGCACCACGCACAGGAGCAATTTTAAATAAATCCACCATAGCCAATGAAACACGTTTAAACGCGATTACTTTGGAAAACTACATATCGTTGCTAGAAAAAGTATATCAAATTTACTTGCTTAAACCCTATACAGAAAACATAGGCAAAACTTTTATAAAAGCACCAAAAACATACATGACAGACAGCGGTTTAGCATCGCATGTGTTAGGCGTACGTGATGAAAAGCAACTGATTAACTCAAAGCACAAAGGTAAAATTGTAGAAACCTTCGTATTCGCCGAGCTATTGCGCCACAGCGATAACTCTAACTCAATAATAGAATACTTTTATTACCGCACACAAGACAAAAAAGAAATTGATTTCATCCTCAAAAAAGGCGATGAAATACTCGCCATAGAAGTTAAATCTTCCATGAGTGTTACAGAAAAAGATTTTAAACACATCATCGACTTCCAAAAGCGCAGTCGTTACATGGTCACAGGAATCGTGTTTTATCATGGTGAGAAAATCGTGCCTTTTGGTAAAGATTTATTGGCAGTTCCATTAACTATATTCCTCTAAGAAAAACAAAATAAAATATTAAGGTATCCATCATATTTGCCCATGCCCATATGTTGTCAATATCGTGAGTGACTCTGTATACTTCTTAACTTTGGGTATCGACTTTAGTCGATGAAAAAATGGACTAAAGTCCATTCTCCAGAGTGAGGTTTTTTAGCTTTGCGGTTTTAGTTTGTGCCTGTCCCGTATATTTTCTGTATATTTTGCCGTATATTTTGTGGTATATTTTGTATTTGCCACATGTGGAGACTTTAGAAGGTGCTATTGCGCGCATAGGAACTTTTTTCAGTAATTATAGACAAAGTAGTTATTGAAAATCCAATAATTGATAAACTAGATATCGAAAACTAACAAACTAACAGATATACATTATGAATGGACAACTGCGAAAAAACATCAGAACAGGTTTACCTGTCAATGTGATTCAAAAACAACACCAAAGCAGTGGGGAATTAACCCATGGCATTGTAAAAAACCTTTTAACTAACTCCCCATCTCACCCTCACGGCATAAAAGTTAGGCTAGAATCGGGAATTGTCGGAAGAGTTAAGGAAATACTCATCTAACCTGCATATTCTATGGTTCTATGAAATATACAGGTTATTTTCAAAGAAAAATTCTTTGATTTGTGCTATAAATACAACCGTAACCTCAACCTAAACTTTATAATGGGAATTATCATGAAAATTATTGTTCTAATATTAACACTTTTACTGTCAAATCAGCTTGTTGCTGAACCGAAAATTTACAAGTGGACTGATGCCAATGGCAATGTACATTATACAGAAAAAAAACCAAGTAATACTGAGGTTAAGGAAATAAAAATGAGGACAGGAAAGTCCAAACCAAAAAACACCTCCACAGCAAGCCAAGAGAACGAATCACTTGATTCTATAGAGATTAAATCCAATGATCAGCAATCCTTTGATGAGTATAACCGAAAAGAAAAAGAAAGAGCCGCAAAGTTCCAACAAGCTGCAAACTGTAAAGTTGCCAAGAAAAACCTAGCCACGTTACAAGCCACAGTGAGGGTGAGAAAGAAAGATCCCATTACAGGTGAATATGTTCGTATGGATGATGCACAAAGAATACAATCTATAAAAGCAGCCAAGAAATTAATTTCTGGCGTGTGTAAATAAATTTGTGAAACCTGACAGTTAATGAAATCACAGGTCTTAATATTAACTCTGCTGCTTATGGCTATGTTTCTGGTTGTCGCTAGTAGCCAATCGCTAGCTGCGGGAAAGTTTTATAAATGGACTGATGCCAACGGGGTAGTTCATTACTCAAGTGAAGCACCTCTAAATCAAAAAACAGATGAAATTAAAATCAATACTGCGAAATCAAGAACAAAACCAAAACCAGTTGCCTTGCCAAATAAAATCGAGGACCCAGTATCCGAACCCGAGTCAACGATTGAGCAAAGGTTTGCAGAACGCAGAAGTGAAAAAAAGCATGATAAAGCCAGAGAAAAAGAAAAGCAAAAAGCATGTAAAAAGGCCAGAGGTAGCTTAGCTAAGTACCAACAGGCAGTTCCTTACAGATGGCAAGACAAAAAAACCGGTGAATACACCTACTTGGAAGACAAGCAAAGAGCCCGGTTACTAAAAGAATTTAAAAATGTTATCAAGAAAACCTGTAGAAATAATGTGTAGAAAATGAAATGATGAAAATAAAATGAAGTTAAAGAAGTATAAAAGATGAAACGTAGAAATTTAATAAAAGCACTGGGTGCTGTCACCGTTGCAACTGCTCTAACGGCTTGCAAACCAAAACAAAAACAAGACTGCCAATCTGGTACCGCGAAGCAAAAAACCTACCATTGGAAAATGGTCACCGCTTGGCCTAAAAATTTTCCTGCACTGGGAACAGGTGCTAACTTTTTAGCCAAAACTATTGCCGAAATGAGTGGTGGTAGAATCAAAATCACGGTTTATGGTGGTGGAGAACTGGTTCCACCTTTAGAAGTGTTTGATGCTGTATCCAATGGCACGGCGCAGATGGGGCATGCGGGCAGTTATTATTGGAAAGGAAAAACACCTGAGGCTCAGTTCTTTGGTGCGGTGCCTTTTGGCATGAATGCTCAAGAAATGAATGCTTGGTTGTATCATGGGGGTGGACTTGAATTGTGGACTGAGCTGTATGAACAGTTTAACCTTGTGCCTTTCCCTGTTGGGCAAACCGGGGTGCAAATGGGCGGGTGGTTTAACAAAGAAATCAACAGCAAAGAAGATCTGCATGGCTTAGTTATGCGCATCCCTGGGCTTGGTGGCGATGTGCTTAAACGTGCTGGTGGTTCACCGAAATTATTACCTGGCTCGGAATTGTTTACTTCTTTGAAAACAGGCAATATCGATGCCACAGAATGGGTTGGCCCTTACAATGACCTGGCTTTTGGTCTATATCAAGCAGCCAAATACTACTATTATCCAGGTTGGCATGAACCCACAGCTTGCCTTGAAGGCATTGTCAATAAAGAGGCTTATGATGGCCTGCCTGAAGATTTGCAACAAATTATCAAAATTGCTTGTATGGCAGCCAATCAAAATATGTTGTCTGACTTTACTGCAAAAAACAGAAATGCACTAGACACGCTAATCAATGAACACAAAGTTGAGTTACGCCAATACCCTACAGAAGTATTGGAAGAATTGAAAATCCATGCGCAAGCGGTATTTGATGAATTGGGCAATAAATCCGAAATGGGCAAGAGAATTTATGAATCCTACAAATCTTTTGCTAGTCAAACAAAGAGTTGGTTAGACATATCTGAAAATGCCTATTATAAAGCACGATGATTGTTGCAAAGTTGCAAGATGAATATTTTCAAACTCAGCCCGTTTGTCAAAAATCAGTTCAAACAATCGCCTGAACTCAACCAATGGGTTGCGGCTGATTTAGATTTAATATCTGATTGGAAAAATTATCAAAGCCAATATTCACATTTGGATGTTTTTGCCTTAACCAGAAAATACCGCCAAACCCGGTTGGCATTAATTGCCACCAGAGATCTAGAAAATAGCAACCCCGAAAGCCATATAAAAACATTGAAGCAAACCAGTCAATTGGCAAAGCTGATGATTGAGTTTGTCTGTGAAGTTGCTAGCCAAGAATTGGAACAGAAATTTGGCAATGTGATTAATTCAAAAGGGGAAAAACAAAGTTTTATTGTCTTTGCTCTTGGCAAACTTGGTGGCAATGAATTGAACTACTCTTCAGATGTTGATTTGGTTTTTTGTTATTCCGGAGATGGTCAGTCTGATGGTCAATCCGATGGTCAACCTGATAGCAGTAGATGTCTAGATGCACACAGTTATTTCAAACGATTGGGCCGCCGAATTATTCAGCTATTAGACAGTACCACCCAAGATGGAATAGTCTACCGTGTCGATATGCGACTGCGCCCATTTGGCAGTGCAGCCCCGTTGGTTTGTTCGGTGACCAACTTAAAAGACTATTTGGAAACCGAAGGTCGAGACTGGGAGCGATACGCCTGGTTACGAGCAAGCTTTATTGCAGGTGACCCCATTCTGGCAGGTACAACATTAAAAGCCATACAGCCTTTTATTTATCGCAAGTATCTTGATTACAATATCTTTGCCTCATTGCGACAAATAAAAGCACAAATTACCCGCAAACAAGCCCATGATTTGGATAACCTAAAGTTAGGTTTGGGAGGAATACGTGAAATTGAATTTATTGTTCAGACCTTGCAGTTGACTTTTGCTGGTCGCAACAAACAATTGCGTGGCAATGATTTGTGGCAGCAAATGCATAACTTACAAGCCTTCAAGCACATCGGTGTAAAGGAATGCCAACAGCTTACAGGTGCATGGTTATTTTTACGCAAACTTGAAAATCTCTGCCAAATTATCCACGACAAAGACCAGCATCACTTGCCTGATGACCCAACACAAATTGCTCTTTGTATGGGCATAGAAGATTCTGAACAATTAAATCAACAACTTAAAGCTCATCGCAACAATGTCCATGGTATCTTTGACAATTTGTTTATTTCAAATCAGAATTCACAGAATGAAAACATCTCTCATCCAAGAATTCAAACCATTAAAGATGAAATTTCCACAAAGAATTTCCCTAAATCCATCAAACACAAAATCTATGCGGCATTAGATGCGGTCAAGCACTATTTAAAAAACAGCGAAAATCAGCATCAGTTAATTGCCCGTTATCAACAGGTGATTGATGCCATCAGCAAACGATCAAGCTATCTTTCCATGTTGATAGAATCACCTATAGTCTTAGAAAAATTAATCCAACAAATATCACACAGCCCTTATTTTTCAAATGCCATAGCAAAAACACCATCATTGCTTGAGATCCTGTTTGAGCCGCTTGATAAAAACGATTTTGACTGCAATTATCAGTGGCAGTTAATGGCTAAAAAATACCATACAGATGATGAAGAACAATACCTAGAAGTGCTTTGCCAGTTCAAACAGCACATGCAATTTAAAGCCATTATGGCCTATATTGACCAAATCAATGATGCCAGAATTACCGGCAAGATTCTATCTGAATTGGCACAGACTATATTGTCACTGGTTATTGATCAAGCCTTACAGCAAATTCAAAAGGCTCAAAAGCTTTTTAATAAAGATGATTTAATTGTTATTGCTTATGGCTCTTTGGCGATGCAAAATATGCACTTAAATTCTGACTTTGACATAGTTTTTATTCTTGATAAGCCCATCACAGATGACAACCAAAAAACCGCCATGCGTTGGATAAAGCGCATTATTCATTTGTTATCTGTCCAGACTTATTCAGGCACATTGTACAAATTAGACATGCAGTTAAGGCCCAATGGTCAATCTGGAGCTGCCATTGTTAGCAAACCCAATTTTGAAAACTATCAACTCAATGAAGCTTGGCTGTGGGAGCATGCTGCATTAATAAAGTCACGGGTTGTTTACGCCAATCCACAACAAGAACAGTGGTTTAACCATTTAAGGAACCAGGTTATTTGCCAACAAAGAGACCCGCAGATAGTAGATGAGGAACTGGCTGACATGACAGAAAAATTAAACAAATCAAGCAACTCAAGCAAATCAAACAACAAGAACCACCAAAAAGAATTTGCAGAACTCGCAAAAATATTAAAAAAAGCACACCTTAATCCAGCAATAGTTAACTCGATAAAGGTGGATTTTAATGCATCTGAATTAAAATTAAACCAATCTATTGAAACATAATCCTTTCCCAATCAAGCAGCTTAACTCCTTGAATCTAACATTTGATGAGCCTGGTTCGGCTTTTTCCGAAGATTTCAACGACATCTATTTTCAATCAGGAAAGGGACTGGAAGAAAAAGAACATCTGTTTTTAAAAGGCAATCATTTGCCAAGAAATTGGCAAGATAAAGACTTGTTTTGCATAGCTGAAACGGGGTTTGGTATGGGCATAAATTTCTTGTCAACATTGTGTTTGTGGAACAAAACCAGACAAACTTCACAACAGTTACATTATATCAGTTGTGAACTGCTGCCATTAAATATACAACAACTGACTAAGGCTCTTGCAATTTTTCCTGAAATCAAAAAATATTCACGATTACTCATTGAAAGATACACTGATTTTCTGGTTTATGGCACACATAGAATTCATTTCGAAGAATTCAATACAACATTGACTTTGATATTTGGTGACTGTATTGATGCTTTTGAAAATATTGATGCGTCAGTTGATGCATGGTTTTTAGATGGGTTTGCACCGAGTAAAAATCCAGATATGTGGAGTGACAAGTTATTTCAAGCCATCTCAAATCTTTCACATATTGGCACAACGGTTTCGACCTATACCGTTGCAAGAAAAATTTGCCAAGGGTTGATTGATGTTGGTTTTGAAGTCAAAAAGGTCAAAGGCTTTGGGCAAAAACGTGAGATGCTTACTGCGCAATTAACCACACAACAAAAAAGCCAGCAAAACTCCCTAAAGAAACAACCGTGGTCACAAGCATTCAAAGCCTCAAAACAACAATCCTTCACCGTATTGGGCGCAGGCATTGCAGGGCTAACCATAGCGCAAAAACTACTGGCACAAGGTAAAAATGTCACACTCATAGATAGACAAAAATCACCCTGTCTAGAAACTTCTGGCAATCCACAGGCTATGATTATGCCATCTTTTGATTTGAATGATTCTAACCAAGCTCGGTTTTATTTATCCGCTTTTATGTATGCAATCAGGCATTATTCAGACGAGTTTTATCATGGTGTTGGCGTGCATCAATTGGCATTTAGTAAAAAAGCGCAAGATTGGCAAAAGATGTTCTTATCTCGATTTGATTTGCCTCATGATTTAATCCATCAATACAAAAATGGGCTGCTGTATCCACAAGCTGGTTGGCTAGATACGCAAGGTCATGCCAAACAGGTGTTTAAGCAAATAGATAATTACTTACAAGCAGAAGTTGTTTCTATAAAAAACATCGGTGGTTTATGGCATCTTTACAAGCGTACAAACAACCAAGAATCAGTTGTACATACAACCGAATGTTTGATATTGGCCAATGGTATTAATATCCTCCCATTGCTACCAGGTTTCGAACTTCCAATCACACCAAAACACGGGGAAGTCAGTTGTTTTCATTCATCAGAGATTGACTCAAAGATTGGTAACAATCCGCATGTGCAACTGTGCAAAGGCTATATCACACCCAGTTGGAACGGTATTGGGACCATCGGGTCTACTTTTGATTACATTGATCAGAAGGATTGGTATAAACCACCATTAATAAACCATGACCATTGGCAAAGGAACGTGGCGCTTTGGGATAACACGCCTTATGAAACAATGTTCGCTAACGCAAATAGCTATCAATCTCGCGCAGGTATCCGCGTTACAACTCCCGATCATTTGCCTATTTGTGGAGCAGTTATCAATCAACAACAGTTCAAGAAAGACTACCACGATATTCGACATGGCAAACATTGGAAACAGTATCCAGTTCCACAACCTGTAGATAATTTATATATTATGACGGGTTTAGGTTCGCGTGGGTTTACTTCTGCGCCGCTGTTGGCTGAATCTTTGGTCAATCAAATCTTGGGTCATCCTCAGGTTTTAAACCCATTGTTGCAAGAAAGTATCCACCTCAATCGGTTTTTGTTTAAATCGTTGTTAAAGAAATAATTTACCTAATACTGTATTACTTCTTACACTTAAATTAATAATAAAAACTTGCTACAATTATTACATGAATTATTATTACTCAAAAAAAGCTAGAACTGATTTTGATAAAGCACCTATGCGCCGCCTTGTAGGTTTTGCATTGGGTCTGTTTGTTGTTTTATTGTTAATTTTTCTTAGTCCTGATGACAAAGGGCCTCATACATTTTACACAATGGTTATTGCCTTGAGTTTACTCTATATTTTCTTGTTAAAAAGTGATTTGTTGCATGTATTAAACATTAAAAAGGCACAATTTCACGATTTAACCATAAATATTGATAATCACAAGTTAAGTTTTATTTATGAAAACTATCAATCTACAGTTAATTTAAGTGAAGTTAAAAGAGCTAAATTGCATTACAAGAAGGGCAAACTCAAAAGTATTAGTCTAGTGGTTGACCGAAAAATCAAAATTCCCAATTAAATTCTGATTCCAACTGCTA
>CAZLZZ010000006.1:0-8271 GCA_964564165.1 uncultured Alcanivoracaceae bacterium
CTAAATAAAATGTCAAATGTTTTTTGAAATTGGTGTTATATTTGATTTTGCTAATGTAACTTAATGATATTTCTTGACTTTGTTAACGAGAGTCTTTCATTATTTAAAAGCAGGGCTAAAGCCCCGATTCCGTTGGGTTGCAGATTTATTCAACTTTGCCATTATCAAACTTGGACTTGTAGGTGCGCGATTTATCGCGTGTACTTTTAGAATTTATGATATTTTAATAAAGATTCGCTGACTTTTTGGAATATTTTTGTCGTTTCAGAAATTTCTGAAGTTTTAGTTGCTTCTTGATTTACCATATTCAACCTGTATTATTTTGACCCTGTTAGGACAGTTGGCATATAATAAGGTTCAACCCAATTGAATTCAAGTAGGAGTTCCTCATGATTAAAAAAATCACCTTTATTTTAGGTCTGTTCCTGATAAATGCATGCGTTATTCAAAACACAGCTCTGGCAGCACACGATGATGAATTTAAAGTACATAAACTGGTTATTCAAATGAACACCAAAGATGCACGCATACAAGCCGAGGTGATAACCAATATGGTAAACATATCTAAGCACTATGGAATTGACAATGTTCAGATAGAGCTTGTTGCCTATGGAACTGGGATATGGTTTCTAAGCAAAGAAAGTGAATTTCGTAAACGCATTGAAAGCCTTATGTTACAAGATATAACGTTCACAGCTTGTGGCGATACACTTAAATTTTTAAAACAAAACAAAGGCATTGATTTAAATTTAATTGATGATGTAGTTGTCGTGAAAAATGGCGTACCAAGAATAATGTGGCTACAAGAACATGGATATTCGTACCTGAGCCCGTAAAACTATTAGTATAGAAATTTAATTTATTGTGAATTATCTCACAATATGATATATTGCTTGTAAAGATTCGATAACAATAACCATCAAATCCTAGATGTTAATTAAAATATTACTATGTATAGAAAATAATAAAAATGAAAGTATTTAAAATAATTGTCTTAATTTTCTTAGTGAGTTTACTGCTTAGTTGCGGGGATTCTAACCCTGAAATTTCACAAGTAGTCGTTAAAAGCAATAGCAGTGGTATTCTTTTAGACACCGATGACTCTTTGGTAATCAACGTTATTCAGAGAATCTTTTATGAAAAAGAAGAAACGCCAGATGCAGGGCCTGAATTCAAATATTTAGTAGATATCACTATCGGCGACAAAACCACAAGGTGGCAGTACAGTCAAGATGGTTTTATTCGCAATTATGAAGAGACCAACAGTATGATTTATCTTTTAAGAGATGTCGCTGAATTCAACAGGACGACCAAAATAAATTGACTTATACTGAGAAGAATATTCCAACAAATATCACCAACCCTACCCAGCTATTATTTACAAAGGCTTTAAAATAGCTTTGCTCTGTTCTGTTTCTTAATAATTTATTTTGATAGACAAACAACACAAACACCCCAAGTAAACTCCAATAATAATACATGTTTAACCCAAGTTTCTTACCCAACAACAGCAATGCCAGCAACATCATTGCCTGAATCACCGAGATAATCACAATATCCAAATCACCAAATAACAGGGCTGTAGATTTAACCCCTATTTTTTCATCATCCTCTCTATCAACCATTGCATACATGGTGTCATAGGCAGTAGTCCAAAAAATAGTAATGATAAATAACAACCAAGCTTCAGCAGGTATGGCATTTTGAATTTGTGCATAAACCATGGGTATTGATAGCGCAAATGCTATGCCCAAGTAGATTTGCGGCAAGTATGTATATCTTTTCATGTATGGATAGGTAATAGCAAAAAAGGCAGCTATCACAGCTATCTTTATGCTTAAAGCATTTAAAAACACCAGCAACAGTACTGCACATAACATCAATACCACAAAAAAGACTAGAGCATTGAGAACAGGTATTTGTTGCTTTGCAAGTGGTCGGTTCTTGGTGCGTTTAACTTTGCTGTCAAACTTTCTATCTGCTATGTCATTAATCACACATCCTGCTGAACGCATTAAAAACACACCCAAAGAGAATATCACTAAATATTTTATCGGCGGATTTCCAGCGTCTGCTAACCACATAGCCCATAAAGCTGGCCAAAGTAATAGCAGCGTACCGATAGGACGATCAAAACGAATTAATTTTAAATAGGGGCTGATGGTAGTTAGAATGTTATTTAGTGACATATAAATTCAAATTTAGTATTAATTACAAAGGTTTTATTCTAACATTAGCTCACTTAAAATTTAAACCAAATCATGTTTAACATCGTTCTTTTTGAGCCTGAAATACCTCCAAATACCGGTAACATTATACGATTGTGTGCCAATACTGGTGCACAATTGCACTTAATCCACCCTTTAGGTTTTGCAATGGGCGAGAAAGCCTTGCGCCGTGCTGGACTGGATTATCATGAATTTTCACAGGTTTTAGAGTACGATAATTTTGCAGATTTCATGAACACAACACAACCAAAAAGATTGTTTGCCTTAACCACTAAGGGCAGTACAAACTACTGTAAAGTCTCTTACCAAAAACAAGACTATTTTATCTTTGGTCCTGAAACTCGTGGTCTTCCTGATGATATTTTATCACTTGACTGTATCACCCATAAAGTAAGATTACCCATGAAAAAAGAATCTCGCAGTCTAAATTTGTCCAATACGGTTGCCATAATGGCCTATGAAGCCTTAAGACAATTGTCCTTTGAGAATATGCAATAGAGCCTTATTGACTTATTTTTAATTTTTTCTGAATGCTTTCCAATTGCTTGTATAAAGTCTCCAAATCAACTTCATCCCCTTCTTTGGCAAGTAATTTTCTTTCCTTTGCCCTCTCATCTTCTAATACGCCAACCACAATCCCAATTACCATGTTTAAAAAAGCAAAGGTAGTAAAAAATATAAATGAAAGAAAAAACAACCAGCTAAAGCTATAGATCTGCATGGTTTCGTACATAACATCAGTCCAGTCTTCAAAGGTCATGACACGGAACAAGGTCAACATACTGATGGTAATATCACCCCATAATACTGGGTTTATTTCATGAAAAATAGTACTGCCTATGGCGGCATATATATAAAAAATAATAAACATCAAAAGCATCACATAACCCAGTTGCGGTAGTGCTTTGACTAAGGAGTTGACCAATATTCGCAATTCAGGAACCACTGATATCATCCGCAATACTCGGAATATCCGAATTAGCCTTCCCAATAAGGCCATATCACTGTTCTCTATAGGGATTAAGCTTACCAGGACAATAAGTGTATCAAATACATTCCATCCCTTTTTAAAGAATTGTAACTTTTTTGGTTCTGCTATAAATCTTATTATTATTTCTATTAGAAATATTACACTTATCATCCAATCTAATATTACAATGATGTATAGAATTTCTTCTGACATATTATAAGTTTTCATGCCCACAACAAGGGCAGAAAACAAAATGATACTGACAACAAAAAATTCGAACAGGCGATTTGTGCTAAGCTTTATAGAAAAATTTTGTATAGATTCAAGTGTACTTTTCATATTAATTGTTAATGGTTAATTGTGTAGCTAATATACAATCAAAAAAGGCGCATACCTATTGGTAAACGCCTTTTTATTGTTCAGTAAGAAAAACAGCTTATTTGTTCTTGGCTTCTTTTCTCGCTTTTGCATCTGTAATAACACCTTCGGCAACATTAGAAGGACAAGGGTTGTAGTGAGAAAACTCCATAGAGAATTGACCACGACCCGATGTCATAGTACGCAGAGTACCGATATAACCAAACATTTCTGATAAGGGCACATCTGCCTTAATGCGTACAGATGTTGCTGCGGGCTCTTGAGATTTAATCATGCCGCGTCTTCTATTCAAATCACCAATAACATCACCAACGTGATCATCAGGAGTAAATACGTCAACGGCCATAATAGGTTCCATTAACTGAGGACCTGCTTTTGGCAACGATTGACGGTAAGCACCTTTTGCTGCTGACTCAAACGCCAAAGACGATGAATCCACTGCATGATAAGCACCATCAGTGATGGTGAATTTCAAATCCAAACAAGGATAACCAGCCAATACGCCTTCTTCCATCAATGATTTAAAGCCTTTTTCAATCGCTGGGAAATATTCCTTAGGAACATTACCACCGGTAACTGTAGATTCAAATACATAACCAGAACCTGTTTCACCTGGTTCAATAATATAATCCAGTTTACCGAACTGTCCAGCACCACCTGATTGTTTCTTATGTGTATAAGTATCTTCAACTTTCTTGGTGATTGACTCACGGTATGCTACTTGTGGGGCACCTACTTCAACATCAACACCATAAGTGCGTTTTAAAATATCAATCTTAATATCTAAGTGAAGCTCACCCATGCCTTTAAGAATAGTTTCTCCAGAATCTTCATCTGTTTCTACTTGGAAAGATGGGTCTTCTTTAATCATTTTACCAATTGCTGTAGATAGTTTTTCAGAAGCTGCTTTGTCTTTCGGGCTAACCGCCATTGAGATAACTGGATCTGGAAATACCATTGGCTCTAAAGTTGCAGGGTTTTTTGGATCACATAATGTGTGACCAGTTTGAACATTTTTCATGCCCAATACAGCAACGATATCACCAGCTTGTGCGCCATCTAGTTCAATACGCTCATCGGCATGCATCTCAACAATACGACCAATACGCTCGGTTTTACCAGTAAAGGTGTTCAATACTTGCATACCTTTGTCCATTCTACCTGAATAAATACGTACAAAAGTTAATGCGCCAAATCTGTCTTCCATAATTTTAAAAGCCAATGCTCTTAAAGGACGTTCAACATCAACTATAGCAAATTTACCCGTTTCATTGCCTTCTAAATCAACCTCAGGTTGTGGCTTAACTTCTGTTGGGCTAGGCAAATAATCAACAACTGCATCCAATACATTTTGTACGCCTTTGTCTTTAAAGGCAGAACCACAAAAAGTCGGGAAGAAGTCCATGGTATTTGTGCCTTTACGAACACAAGCTTTAATCACTTCTATACTTGGTTCTTCGCCTTCAAGGTAGGCTTCTAATGCATCGTCATCTTGCTCTAGAGCTGTTTCAATCAAAAGTTCTCGGTATTCTTCTACTTTATCAACCATATCAGCAGGTACGTCTTGGATGACAAAATCCAAGCTGCCAGTGTCTTCCCAGACATAAGCTTGACGGGTTAACAAATCAACAACGCCTACAAATTCATCTTCAATACCTATAGGCAATACCATGACCAAAGGTTTAGCACCCAACACTTCATCAACCTGCTTAACCACACGGTAAAAATCAGCACCAATGCGGTCTAATTTATTGATGAAAATAATACGCGCAACTTCTGAGTCATTGGCATAACGCCAGTTGGTTTCTGATTGTGGCTCTACACCACCGGATCCACAAAATACTCCAACACCGCCATCTAAAACTTTTAATGAACGATACACTTCAACAGTAAAGTCAACGTGACCCGGAGTATCAATAATATTTAAACGGTGATCTTTCCATACACAGCTAGTTGCAGCTGATTGAATGGTAATACCCCGTTCACGCTCTTGATCCATAAAATCTGTAGTTGTTTCACCATCATGTACTTCACCTGTTTGGTGAATTTTACCTGTTAGTGCCAAGATACGTTCAGTTGTTGTGGTTTTACCCGCATCAACATGGGCGAAAATTCCTATATTTCTATATTTTGATAAATCTGTCATAATCGTTCATTCTGTTTAATTTTATAAAGTCCGCAGGCATAAAAAACGCCCACGCAATAATTCGAGGACGCATCATACTTTAAAACAAAGATAAGGTTAAGTGATTATTGAGTTTGCTAGCAATTAAATCATAAAAATAATCATTTACTCAAAGCAAACTTCATTATGTGATAAATAACATTCTGTTCAATAATTCCTCGGACATTTTGTGAACCAGCACCTGTGGCATAAACGGCCACATCTTCACCACTGTGAGTTTCTGATATCATGGGTATTGTTGCAGCTTGGAGATAGTCTGGCGCAGTTGTATCCACATGAGTTAAATCAGGGCGTTTGTCGCCATTAACATAACCAGGACCATTAGCATAAGACAAGGTAGTATAAGGCTTGAGTTGCGCATCCTTTGAAATCTTGCCTATTAAATTGCCCGCTGAATCTGGCGATTTAACTAGCCCTAATATTGGGTTTCCACGTTCAGGATAACCCGCCATGTTAAAGGTATGTGAATGATCAGCTGTAACAATGATTAATGTTTCATTCAAATCCACATATTTGGTAGCAAAGCGCACTGCATTACTTAACTCTATGGTATCTGTCAATGCTCGATAAGCATTCCCCGCATGATGTGCGTGGTCGATTCTACCTGCTTCCACCATCAAGAAAAAAGGTTTATCTGAGTTTTTTAGAACCTTCAAAGCCATTTCAGTCATTGCATGTAAACTGGGCTCACCGGATTTGTCATTTTTTCTGTCATGCTCATATTGCATATGAGAAGGCTCAAATAACCCCAACAGATGTTTGGTATCTTTGACTTTGACCGCTTTGAATTGCTCCAAATTCCAAACAACTTGAGCACCTTTGTACTTGTTCTTCCATTCTTTCATCAAATTGCGGTTATCTGACCGCTCACCGGTTTGGTTTTTGTATTCAGGGTCGTTAACATCAGATGGAATAAACTTTGTACGCCCTCCTCCCATAGCCACTTCCAGACCATCTCCATAAGGAAAGTCAATAAGTTGTGCTGCTATATCTTTACAGCCTTTTTCACGTTCTATTTGAGGAATATCAGTATCAGCTTCCCAATAACGACTCACTGAATGTGAGTAAGTTGCTGCTGGTGTTGCATGTGTTAAGCGTGCCGTAGAAACAACACCGGTACTCATGCCATTTTTTTCAGCCCATGCTAACAGACTAACTCTCTCACGACCTACGCCGGATTGACAATCACCTACATCAACCCTCCCATCCATTGAAATCACCACGCCTTTTGTTTTTACACCAGTCATCATGGCTGACATGGTGCCGGCTGAATCAGAAGTCTGTAAGTTTGTATTGTATGTCTTGGAAAGTGCCGTTTGTGGAAATTTTTCAAAACTCAATTGATTTTCCTCCCCAAACTCACCGCGTTGTTGCCCTTCTAAAATACGTGCAGCAGTAGTAGTGGAAATATTCATACCATCGCCGATAAATAAGATAATATTTTTGGCTTTTTTGGGAAATACAGCCTGATTAGCTAGCTGCTTAACTTTATCTTTTCCTTGTTGGTACCACCATTCGGGAGACTCCTTCTTGGTTTCAAAACTTTGTTTCGATATCTCGTTAGTATGGGCACAGGCAGTAAGTTGTACAGTAAGCAGTAATAAAGTTAGTTTAGATAGATTCATAATTAATTATAATTGAGTAAGAAAGTGATAAATATTTAAGCCAGACAAAACCAATATGACGAACCATGTTAGAACAGTTCCAACAAAACGTCCAAAAGTTTTTCCTGCTGATTTGGATAAACCCGTTGCGTGTAAAACCCTTGCAACAACTGCAACAGAGCCAACAATATGCAGCACCAGACTCGATGCACCATTGGCTTCGTAAACACCCATTAAGATAAGAATAATCGGAATGTATTCAATGGCATTGGCATGAACTCGAATAGCCCGCATGCCATCTTTGTCACCATTGTCACCTAATCCCACGGATTTAATCCGTCTAAAACTGACTACCTGATAAGCTAAAATTATAACCAAAATGGCCAACAATGAAGCGTATAAACTTGTAATAATTAACATATTAATACTCCTGATTAAATTCTTTGATTGAGTCCTTGCTGGAATAACGTCCATTAATATTTTGTATACCTGTCACAGCGATTTCCGGGTCATGGGTAAAAAACAAACGGTGACCTGCTTGTAAATGATTCTTTAAAAACTCGTTCTTTTCATCAATCAACAATTCAGGAAAACGGTCATACCCCATAGAAATAGGCACATGCATCCAAGCATCACCAGGAATCAAATCAGCACAAAAAACCACATCTTCAAGCAATGCATGCATCATTCCTGGCGTATGACCATGGGTGTATTCAAAGGTCACATCTGGCAAATTACCATAAACAGGTCCCGATACTAAACTTAATCGCCCGGAATCAAGCAACAAATCATTCAAGTAAGGGATAAAAGAAGCCCTATCTCTTGGATGCGGGTTAATGGCTCTTTGCCAGTGATCCGACGACACCAGGTATTGAGCATTGGGAAATAACAACTCAGGATCCTTGC
>CAZLZZ010000006.1:8297-17945 GCA_964564165.1 uncultured Alcanivoracaceae bacterium
CAAAATGTAAGTGACTCAAAACAACAGTATCAATGTCCTTATGTGACAAGCCGTGTTCTTCTAATGAAGCAAGTAATACGTGATTGCTTTCGTTTATACCAAAACGTTGTTTTAATTTAGGCTCGAAAAATGCCCCAATACCTGTTTCAAATAAAACATTTTTACCATTGAAGTCTTTTGCCAACAAACAACGACACGCGATGTGCATGCGATTAATTTCATCGGTTTGGACCCATCGCGACCACAATGCCTTGGGCGCATTACCAAACATGGAACCCGCATCCAACATCTGTGAATTACCCATAAGAGAAATTAATTGAGTCATCTTACTGCCTTTTCTCCCCGCGGATCTGTTGCCGCCTTGGTTTCACCTGTTTGTTTATTCCATGAGGCGGCGTTCATATTGCCCCAAGAGCGTTTTGATTCTTTAAGTTTGTGCCCTCGGGCTTTTAATCCTGGAATCGATTCAGCACGGATGGCACCAGGTTCATAAAACAGTATATCTGGCAGATATTGATGATGGTAGCGCGGCAATGCAGTCCATGATTCGACAGAGTTTCCGTCAAAATAATCTAAAATTCCTAACAGCACCATGGTGATAATTCGGCTTCCACCAGGTGTACCTAAAACTGCCACATCATCTTGCCCAATAATAAATGTGGGTGCCATACTAGAAAGAGGGCGCTTTCCTGGTTGAATTGAATTGGCCTCACCACCAATCAATCCATAAGCATTAGATACGCCAGGTTTGGCTGAAAAATCATCCATTTCATTGTTTAACATGACACCTGTCCCTGCAGCGATAAATTTAGAACCAAAAACAGTGTTAATTGTTTGCGTTGTGGCAACCAGATTGCCATCGGTATCAATCACTGAAAAATGGGTGGTATCATTGCCTTCTTTTAACTCCATCAAACCAGGAAGAAATGAACTTGGAGTGGCTTTGTCTGCACGAATAGTCGCACGCAAACCATCTGCGTAGTAAGGGTTAACCAGCATTTTAACAGGCACATCAAAAAAATCAGGATCTCCCAAATGCACACTCCGATCTCGATAGGCACGTCGCATGGACTCTACAATCAAATGAATACGCTCATCGTCTTTCATGTCTGTTAAGTCCCAACCTGACAATACATTTAACATGGTTGCCAGAGCAATTCCACCCGATGACGGCGGCGGAGCTGTAATCAATTTTTTGCCCCGATAAATGGTATAAATGGGTTCACGTTCAACAGCCTTGTAATTTGCCAAATCTTGCATGGTCCAAATTCCACCTGCTTTTTTAACAGCTTTAATGAACTTCTTGGCGACCTTTCCCTTGTAAAATCCATCATTGCCGTGTTTAGCAATTGACTTAAGAGTTTTGGCCATGTCTTTTTGAATGATAGTATCGCCACTTTCCGGTGTCTTTGTGCCATTGATAAAATAGGCTTTCATGGTTGCTGGATAACGCTGCATGATTTCTTTTTTTCTAGCCAAACTGCGGGCAAATTTATCAGATGCCCGAAAACCTTGTTCAGCGATTCTAATCGCTGGAGCCAAGACTTGATCCAACGACAATTGACCGTAGTGTTTTACCACATGTGTCATTGCCGCTACATTACCAGGAATCCCAGCTGACAATGGACCATTGATTGCTAAATCTCGATTAACATTTCCTTGATTGTCCAAGTACATATCACGATGGGCGGCAGCTGGTGCTTCCTCTCTGCCATCGACAAACACATTTTTATTGTTTTTTGCTTCATGTAACAGCCAAAAGCCACCTCCGCCTAGACCCGAACTTTCTGGTTCAACTACAGCCAACACAGCACTAACGGCAACCGCGGCATCAAAGGCATTCCCACCTTGGGCTAACATTTCATAACCAGCAGCAGTTGCCAAAGGATGGGCTGATGATATGGCAGGGTTATTAGGCAGCTTCGCAAATAAAGCAAAGGATAAAGTTATACTTATTAGGATTAGGGTTAGAGTTAGGTTTTTCATATTTATTCTGCAGTTAATATTTTGTATTTTTCTAATAATTGTTCAGGCGTTTCTTCGTGGTTTTCATCTTTAGGAATACATTCCACAGGACAAATTTCCACACACTGTGGCTCATCAAAATGCCCCACACATTCAGTACATAATAATGGGTCAATTTCAAATATTTCAATGCCCATATAGATTGCCTCATTTGGGCAAACCGGCTCGCATACATCGCAATTGATACATTCTTCTGTTATTTTTAAGGCCATTGCTTTAGTGCCATTTCTTCAGCTTCACGCCACTTAATCTCTAAAACCCAGTTCATGCCATTTATCTTTTAATGCCTCTTGTACCAATGGGCTAACAAAATCTGCAACATTGCCCTTTAGTTTTGAAATCTCTTTCACCAATGAAGATGAAATAAAACTGTATTGCTCTGCTGGAGTCAAGAACATGGTTTCCACATCTGGAATCAACCTTCTATTCATGCTTGCCAATTGAAACTCGTACTCAAAATCAGATACTGCCCGCAAACCACGCAAAATTACTTTGGCTTTTTGCTCAACAACGAAATCTGCCAGAAGTATATCAAAGCCCATGACTTTAACATTTTTTAAATCTTTCAATACTTCTTGTGCCATAGAGATTCTTCTTTCCAAGCTAAATGTAGGCCCTTTACCTGTCGAATCGGCTACTGCCACAATCAATGTGTCATATACTTCACTGGCTCGCCTAACCAAATCTGAATGACCATTGGTTATGGGATCAAATGTACCTGGATAAACGGCTATTAATGGTGCTTTTTGCATTGCTTGATACTCATTTCAAAATTTTTCCACAGTTCAATTTTAACCTGTCCAAAAGTTTTTTGCCTATATAATTGCCAATTTTTAGGCAAATGTGACAATTCAACATCACTTGCTAGCTCTCGATACAAAAACCCTGCCGGTTTGATTAACGAAACTGCTTTTGCCGATAACTCTTCCCATAAGTTTAATGCGAAGGGTGGGTCAATAAAAATCAAATCAAATTTGTCACTGTTATCGCCATTGTTATCTAGAAAATAATGCTGCGCATCTGTGGTAATTATTTGTGTATTGGTAAACATGAAATCCGATTCAATTTTTTGTAATTGAGCAGAAACCATCGGATTTTTTTCAAGCATCATCACTTTCTTGGCCCCGCGAGAAGCCGCCTCAAAACCCAATGCTCCTGTGCCCGCACACAAATCTAATACATTTTTACCTGCAATATTGAACTGCAACCAATTAAACAAGGTCTCACGAACCCTGTCTCCTGTCGGACGCAAGCCTTCAAAATCGAGCACCGGCAAGCGTCTAGAACGGTGTGAGCCAGAAATAATGCGAATTGTTTGTTTAGATTTTGCCATCAGGTCAACTAACGAGTAAAATGCCCCATTCTATCAAGTCTATAACTGGTCAAGAACAAATGTTTAAAATTTTCAAGAAGAAAGATAAAAATAACAAGGACAAAGACAACAATCAATCCATTGACACTGTTATTGACAACAAACAAATTGCTGAACCTATACAAGAAACTCCTCAACAAACTAGCCCAAACGCACCTAAAATCAGGAAAGTTGAAGGCAAAAAGCTTGATCAGCAACTTGAGAAACCGCGCAATGGCTTTGGCAAACAAGTTAAAAATCTATTTTCTATTAAAAAATCCATAGATGAAAATCTATTTGAAGACATTGAGACCACTCTGTTAATGGCCGATGTTGGAGCCAAAGCCACCATGGATATTGTTGACAAAACCTCGGCTTCAGTTAAAAGGAAAAACTTGGATGACACTCAAGAAGTGTATTATGCCTTAATGCAACATTTAATGGAGTTAGCACAGTCTGTTGAAAAACCATTGGTCATAGACGACACAAAAAAACCTTTTGTCATCTTGGTAGTCGGTGTCAATGGTGTAGGTAAAACCACCACTATTGCTAAAATTGCCAGAAAATTTAAACAACAAGGCAAATCAGTCATGTTAGCAGCTGGCGATACTTTTCGAGCAGCGGCAGTAGAACAATTAAAAACCTGGGGAGAGCGCGAAGACATTCCTGTCATCGCACAAACTACTGGCTCTGATTCGGCTTCAGTAATCTTTGATGCCATGAGTTCTGCCAAATCCAAAAATATTGATGTTCTGATTGCTGATACTGCTGGTCGTTTACACACACAATCCAACCTGATGCAAGAGTTAGGCAAAATAAGTCGGGTCATGAAAAAGAACGATGAAACCGCGCCTCACGAAACTCTTATTGTAGTAGATGGAGGCACGGGTCAAAATGCCATTTCACAAATCAATGAGTTCAACAAAACTACCAAACTTACCGGTATTACTATTACCAAATTAGACGGCACGGCCAAAGGTGGAGTTTTGTTCAATCTCGCCAAAGAGTTTGGCATACCTGTCAGGTTTATCGGTGTTGGTGAAAAATCAAGCGACTTAAAGACCTACCACGCCAGAGAGTTTGTTGAAGCCCTATTGGGTTAATCTCCAATTGTTATGAACAATATTTAACTATCCATTGTTCCAACATCAACCATGCGTCTCCGGATGACTGGCCTTTAATTACCCGGTCTAACAGAGCAACACCTGACAATAGCTCTTCTAACTTGTTTACATTGTAGCGGTTCAACGCGGACTGAATAGCGGCTTGCTGACTTTGCCAAATCCCTTGTTTTCTGTAATCAGTTGGACCAATTCTTTGCCCTGTGGATTTAATGGCTGAAAAATGCAATAACATTCTTACCTGTCTTTCAATTGCCCAGTGTATCACTACAATTGCGGTGTTATTTTGCTTTAAAGCACGCAACATGCGCAGTACCCGAGCCAAGTTATTTTCTAACAAAGCATCGGTTAATCGAAACACATCAAATCTGGCATTGTCTGCCACTAACCCTGCAACATCCTTGGCTGTGATGACTTGATCGGCAAAACGCATTTTGAGTTTTTCTAACTCCTGATCTGCTGCCAATAAGTTACCCTCAAGGCGCATAGCCAACAATACAATGGTGTCGCTTTGCACATTTAAACCAATTTTATTACAACGATTGCGCAACCAATGCCCAAACTCATGGGGTTTAGGCATATACACCCGCATAAAAGTCCCTGTACTTTCAATGGTTTTGACCCACTTGGTTTTATCATTGGCAGCTGTCCATTGTTCACACTGAATGAGTAAACAGATATCTAACGGTAAATTCTCCACAAATTGAATAATCGCTTTAGAACCAGCAGTTCCCGGTTTCCCTGTCGGTAAATGCAATTCCATAATTTTTTTTTCAGCGAATAAACTCATGGTGCCCATACTGGCAAATAACATCTCCCACTTAAATTTATTGTCCACATGAATCACTTCGCGCTCAGTAAAGCCCTCAGCCATAGCCTTTTGACGAATAGCATCGGTGGCTTCTTTGAGTTGCAAAGGTTCATCACCGACCACCAAATAACAAGACCCTAAACCTTGAGCCAGTTGTGATTCTAATTGATTGGCGTATATTTTCACTTACTTAGATTGGATAATTGATGTATTAATTTGGCGAATAATTGCCCAAGCCATGTCTTGGGTCAATTGTTTCCTTAAAGTGATTTCTTCTTGTTGCCCGCCACCGATTTGCTGAATATCAAATGAATAATCTTTTTCTAAATGAATAGATTTAATTTTTTTATCGTCAAGACTGTATTGGACTTCGTATTCTAATCGGTATTCTTGCACTTGATTGTTGGCACCAATAGACTGAACAACTTTACGTAAAGTATCTTTTACAATCTTTAGTTCAACCATCTGCGCTGTTGATTCTTGCTGCAAATTGACACCAGAGGCTATTAGAGCCGAAACCAATTCACGTTTTAGTGCAGATTGTGCAGAAATTGAAAGCTTAATATTCGGATACGTTTGCGCCAATGAATTCTGACTGCGCAAATGATAACCACAAGATGTCATGAATATTAAAATTGTTATTAAAATTATTGTTTGAGATATTGTTTTCATTTAAACCACCACTATATTGACTAATCTTCCTGGCACCACAATGACTTTCTTGACTTGTTTTGCTTGTCCTCCTTGTTCTGCCTTGGTAAACTTCTGCACATTTTCATCATTCAATGCCTGTTTTTCTATTTCTTCTTTACTGGCATTGGCTGCAACATTAATTTTTGAACGCAACTTGCCATTGACCTGAACCATAAGCTCTATTGAGTCTTTAACCAATGCTGTTTCGTCAAAAGTAGGCCATGATACATCAACGATTAAACCATCATTGCCCAATTTTTGCCATAATTCTTGGGTAATATGTGGAACAATGGGTGATAACATTTTAACGATGGTTTGCCAACCTTCATTTGTGACTGCCTGTCCATTTTCAGAATCATCTTTGAACTTCACCAAAGCGTTGGTTAATTCCATACAGGCCGCTATGGCAGTATTGAATATTTTTCTAACACCAAAATCATCTGAGACTTTTTTTATCGTTTCGTGTATTTTAAGGCGCATGGTTTTTTGATCAGGTGTTAAATTGTCTTGAACAATGGCTTGTATTTGCCCACTATCTTCCGAAAAACACAGTATGTTTTGCCATATCCGTTTTAAATAACGAAAGGAACCATCCACCCCTTCATCAGACCATTCAAGTGAATGTTCAGGAGGAGCGGCAAACATGGAAAACAACCTGACAGTATCGGCCCCATATTTTTCAATAAGGAAACGTGGGTCAACGGTATTGCCTTTGTTTTTCGACATTTTAGCACCATCTTTAAGCACCATTCCTTGCGTCAACAAATTATCAAAGGGTTCATCAGAGGTCACATAGCCTAAATCTCTCAATAGTTTATGGTAAAAACGCGCATATAACAAATGCAAGATAGCGTGCTCTATACCTCCCACATATTGATCTACTGGCAGCCAATAATTGGCTGATTCATCTAAAATACTATCATCATTGTGCGGATTGGTGAATCTGGCAAAGTACCAAGAGGAGTCCATAAAAGTATCAAAGGTATCTGTCTCACGCTTGGCATCTTGTCCACAGCTTGGACATGAGACGTTGTAAAATTCTGGCATCTTCTTAATCGGTGACCCACCATCTTTGTCAAACTCAATATCTTCGGGTAAAACCACAGGCAAATCTTGTTCAGGCACAGGAAGGGTTCCGCAATCACCACAATAAATAATTGGAATAGGGCAACCCCAATAGCGTTGACGAGAAACCCCCCAATCACGCAAGCGATAATTGATTTGTTCTCTGCCAATTTTTTCTTGTTCAAGCTTGTACTTAATGGCGCTGAATGATTTTTTAAAGTTCATTCCATTAAATTCTTCTGAATTAATCAACTTGCCTTTCTCTGTGTAGGCCGCTTTAGATAAATCAATGGCAGAACCATCAGTTGGTGCAATCACTTGATCAATGGACAAGTCATATTTGCGGGCAAATTCCCAATCTCTTTGGTCATGGGCTGGCACTGCCATTACCGCTCCTGTCCCATAGCTGAACAGTACAAAATTGGCAATCCACACGGGTATTTGCTTGCCTGTTAAAGGGTGAGTGGCTTGAAAACCACTAAACTTGCCTTTCTTTTCCATGGTTGCCATAGCGGCTTCATTGCTTTGTTCTTTTTTGCAATCGTCTAAAAATTCTTGCAAGTCAGGATTGTTAATGACTGCCTGCAAAGCCAAAGGATGTTCTGGTGCAACCGCTAAATAACTGACACCAAATAGAGTATCCGGACGAGTGGTATAAACCGACAGTTTTTTAGAATAGTTTCCAACTTCAAAGTCCAACTCTATGCCTTTAGATTTTCCAATCCAGTTGCGTTGCATGGTTTTAACCGACTCAGGCCAACCAGGCATATTATCCAATCCAGTTAACAGCTCTTCTGCATAAGCGGTAATTTTCATCGACCATTGAGGAATGGTTTTCTTTTCAACCAAAGCACCACTGCGCCAGCCTCTGCCATCAATGACCTGTTCGTTGGCCAATACGGTTTGATCAACCGGATCCCAGTTGACAGTAGAATCTTTGCGATAAACCAACCCCTTTGCTAACAATTGAGTAAATATCAATTGTTCCCATTTGTAATATTTGGGATCACAGGTTGCCAATTCTCTTGACCAGTCATAAGCAAGACCTAATTGTTTAAACTGCTTGGTCATATAATCCATGTTTTCATAAGTCCATTTGGCAGGTGCAGTGTTGTTTTTTATAGCTGCATTTTCAGCAGGCAAACCAAATGCATCATAACCCATGGGTTGCATGACATTTTTGCCCAACATGCGTTGGTATCTTGAAATTACATCGCCTATGGTATAATTCCGTACATGTCCCATGTGCAAATTGCCACTGGGATAAGCAAACATACTTAAACAATAAAATTTTTCTTTGCTGTCATCAGGCTTTACGTGAAATGTTTTTTCTGTATCCCATATCTTTTGTATGGATTTTTCTATGGCTTGAGGGTTATAGTCTGAACTCATGATTTTTAGTTTATAAAATAGCTTATTAAATAGCAGACCATTATAATTTTAATAATCAGAATAAACCAGTTTTGCCGATTAATTATATGCTAATGGTTCTATCTCTGCCTTGTTTTTTTGCTTGATACAAAGCCAAGTCAACTCGGTGAATCCATTGATCGATACTTTCTTGTTTGGAATATTCGCATACACCCAACGAAATGGTTTGTTGTTTTTCAGCAATGACTATATTGTTTTTAACTATTGTTCTAAATTCTTCAGCCAAATCATGTGCTTTTTGTTTTGAAACATCTCTACAAATCACTAGAAACTCTTCGCCACCAAAACGGAAAATAGAATCCCTGTCTTGAAAAAAACCCCTCAACAATTCAGACAACCTGACCAGCACCTCATCGCCTTTGATGTGTCCATAAGTATCATTGACCCGTTTAAAATGATCCAAATCTAGCAGCATAATTGTAGCTGTTTTATCGCTGTTTTTTAATTTTTCATACAGTTCATTCATTGCAAATTTTAGCGACCTTCTATTACCTGTAGAGGTAAGATAATCTTCAGAGGCCATTTTCCTCAGTGTTATTTCTTGACTCCTTAGTCCTGATGAAAAAACATAGGCAAATATATTGGTAATGATGATGGTTATAATAACCGTGGCAACATTGACAGAGTCCAACAAAGTAAATAACTTGGGAAAATACAAGCTTAACATGATGAAATTAAAGATCACCCCTTGCTTAGGGCTCATAACAAAATAGGATGCGAACATGGACGGATATATCCAGTTCATTTGGCTAATTCCTTTTAAATAAAATGCGAAGACATTACCCAACAATGCGATTAAAATCAAAGCTAAACTGGCTTTTTTAACATTGTCTGTTTTGTAGACATATACAAAAATACCACCCATTCCAAGCACAATTATTGTATCCAAAAAAGCAATGTACCAATCTTGTTGAATATACCTAAAAATTGTAAAAGGCAGAACCCCTAAGGCGATACCTAGTGACAATATCTGCAATATTCTTGATTGTGTACTTTTGTCTTTGAATTGATATTTCATACTAGCTAAAGCATAGCCTATCCAAACACATTTAACAAGCAACTAACTTCGTGTCAGGCTTATCAGCAGTTCTCTAGAGTAAATCCTTCGAAAATTCACACTCAAATCGATCATTTTCCTCATTAGGTCATTG
>CAZLZZ010000006.1:17955-40159 GCA_964564165.1 uncultured Alcanivoracaceae bacterium
TTTCTGGGAAGCGTGGTTGAGTTTTTTATTTTCAATAAATAAAGACAATTCTTCTACCGTGCAAATCTTCTGTGAATCAACCTTTGTCTCGACAAGGCCTTTTACTGCATCAACACACAACCAAGAATCGGCATGACTAAATGAATCTATTGCTATTTCAAAGCCACAATATTTAAGCAATTCTTTTTCAAACGTCCTTAATAGTGGCGTTAATTTTTCACTGCCCAGTTTACTCAATACCGATTGATAACACATAAACAAGGGCTCTGACTTTTCATCTAACGAGAAGTGAATAAGCTCGTTCAAATACATTCCAGCAGTTTTTTCCAATACTCCATCACAACTGAATGAACTTAAAACATTAATCGATGAGAGGGTTTTTAAAGCGTTTTTTCCAAAATATTGAATCTTCACTAAATTAAAATACTGCAATTGAGATTTAAGGCGTTTATTCTTCTTTATACCTTTGGCTATGAGCTGGATTTTGCCAAAATCTTGGCTGAAAAACTCAATCAAAAGACTGGAATCTCGATAATCTCTTTGGTGAATAATATAACCCGTTGTTTCTATATAAAAACTCATCTATTACTGGTGATGAGTCTTTTTACTGATTTCTTAGGTTCATTAAAGACTTGTGCTGTCATTGTGCTTTCTATATCGGGACTGGGTATTATCAATGAAAGATTCAGAAGCCATCGTCTTTATAACCCAGCTGCTCTAACAATCTTTCACTATTGGCCCAAGCAGACTTCACTCTTGCCCAAAGTACAAGATGGACTTTTTTACCAATTAAAGATTCTATTTCCCTGCGAGCAAGACTGCCGACTTTTTTTAGGATAGCGCCTTGTTTGCCAATAATCATATTTTTTTGTATTTCACGTTCCGCCCAAATCAAAGCATGAATATGAACGATCTCCCCTTTGTCTTTGTACGATTCAACTTCCACCGTAAGACTGTAAGGTATTTCTTGGTGCAAACGCAACATCAACTGTTCACGAATCAGTTCAGAAACCAAGTACTTGGTTGACTTATCCGTTAACTGATCTTCTGCATAATAATTTTCAGACTCTGGCAATAGTTGATAAATTTTGTTTTCTAAATCCTTTACACCTTTTCCTTTAGAAGCAGAAGTATAATAAACATCATGAAAGTCATACTCTTGAAAAATTTTATGTACAAACGGAAGAAGTTTTTCTTTGCTTTTTACTAAATCAGCTTTGTTAACCACCAATATCACTGGCGTTTTGTTATATTGTAACGCTTTTAGAGCCTGTTGGTCATCCTTAGTCCACATCAAAGATTCTACCAAAAACAAGATTAAATCCACATCTTGCACAGCCAATGCCGCAGTTCGGTTCATGTATTTATTCAAAGCTTTTTTCTGCCCAACATGCATCCCTGGTGTATCAATAAATAATATTTGACCTTTTGTGCTGGTGTGAATTGCAAGAATTTGATGCCTAGTGGTTTGTGGCTTTGCTGTAACAATGCTCACTTTTTCACCAACTATGCGATTAATCAAAGTTGACTTTCCCACATTTGGCCGACCTATTACGGCAACATATCCACATCTATTCATTATTTATTATTATCATCATTAATCATATTCAGTAAATTTTGTGCAGCCAGTTGTTCTGCTTTTTTTCTACTTCGTTTCTTTCCCAATGCTTCTAAATTCAGTTCCTTAACAACACATTGAATGGTAAAAGTTTGCAAGTGGTCTTTTCCTTGTTTTTTAATCAGCCTATATTCTGGAGTCATATATCCCAAACCCTGAAGGTATTCTTGCAATCTGGTTTTGGCATCTTTATCACTGGTATCGGGATCAACATTTTGCAACCAATCTTGCATAACAAACAAGATGAATTCTTCAGCCACATGAACGCCTTTGTCAATTAAGACGGCACCAAAAATAGCTTCGACAGCATCTGCTAAAACACTTGAGCGATTAAACCCACCTGACTTCAGCTCTCCAACTCCCAATATTAAATCATTGCCCAAATCATAATGCCTGGCAATTTCTGCTAAAGTTTCACCTTTTACCAAACTTGAGCGCATTCTAGATAGTTTCCCTTCTGACAAGTTAGGAAATTGATTGTACAACCATTTGGTGGTCACAAACCCAAGGATGCTGTCACCAAGAAACTCAAGCCGCTCGTTGTTTGTTTTGTTAGCACTTCTGTGGGTCAGTGCTTGAATTAGCCTTTCATGCTGATCAAATTTTATTTTTTGACCCAGTATTTTCTTCATGTAAATCAATAATTTTTGAGTTATTATTTACTTTAAAGGCATTGTTTCTTCAAAGTGAATCAAGAAATCAAGATTGCCTATAAAGGGTTCTTGTACAGTATATTTTACTTGCAATTGTTTGCCTCGACTTCGTATAACTTTGATGTGGCTTTTATTGACTCTTTTATCGTTGATATAACTTGCCCAAAAACCTTTGACTAGCTCAGCTTTAAGTTCAGAAGGTGATTTACTGGATGCACCCGGTTTATTGGCCACTACTTTCATCGCCTTAACCACGCCGTAATTTTCACTGTATATTGGACCAAGTCGCATTCCTGTATAGACTAGAAAACCAAGTACACTCATGCCGATTAATAAGCCAATCATGCTCATTCCATTTTGTTTGTTTTTTATTTTCATAAGCAATCCTCTTTAAATAATGTCTTTTTATATTCTACCATGTTCATTTGAATTTCAATGCATCTTTAGATTAATTTAGTACCAATTCTTTTTAATCCTTGCATAAAATCAGATGTTCTCCAGTGCATCCAGATAAAAACTGCACGGCCAACTAAATTTCTTTCAGGGACAAAACCCCATGCTCGACTATCTGAACTGTTGTCCCGATTATCACCCAACACAAAATAATTACCCTCTGGAACAGTGACGTTTGTGTATCTTGTCGGGCCATATTTATGGTTCTGAGTGAACATCATGCGTTTTTTTCCACCCACTATTTCATATTTTTTAATCAAACCTTTTGAATTCGGATTGTCCATTAATCCTTTATAGGGACCATCTAATTCTTGCTCAACCAATTTGTTGTTCACATACAACTCTTTTTTACGCGTATCATAACGAATTTTATCGCCCGGCAATCCAACCACCCTTTTAATATAGTCATCTGATTGATCAACAGGATAACGAAAAACAATAATATCCCCTCTTTTTGGTTTTCCTATTTCAATTATTGTGTCGTGTAAAACTGGCAACTTTAATCCATAAGCAAATTTATTAACATAGATAAAGTCACCCGTTAATAAAGTTGGCATCATTGAGGATGATGGTATTCTAAAAGGCTCAAAGACAAAAGTTCTTATAACCAATACAAAAATCAATACAGGGAAAAAGGACCCTATTTGTTCAATACTATTTGCCATAAATGTGCTGTTAGAACTGCCCTTTTTAAGGTACAACGACAATAACCACAAGATTCCAGTTACTGCGCTTGCTGTGGTTAAAAATGCTTCAAAATCAAAATGTATTTCATTCATAGTTGTTTTTTCTCTTTTGTTCTTTTGTTAATCTACTTTAAGTATCGCTAAAAATGCCGATTGTGGCACTTCAACACTGCCAATTTGTTTCATGCGTTTCTTGCCGCGCTTTTGCTTGTCTAATAATTTTCGTTTTCTACTCGCATCACCACCATAACATTTGGCTGTGACATTTTTTCTTAACGCTTTAACCGTAGTTCTTGCAATAATATGAGCACCAATTGCTGCTTGTATTGCCACATCAAACATTTGTCGAGGAATCAATTCTTTTAA
Organism: uncultured Alcanivoracaceae bacterium; assembly: GCA_964564165.1. Taxonomy (GTDB): domain Bacteria; phylum Pseudomonadota; class Gammaproteobacteria; order Xanthomonadales; family Marinicellaceae; genus NORP309. The sequence goes on from CAZLZZ010000006.1 coordinate 21,732, forward strand.
TTTATCAGCCAAATCTTTGCCTCGTTTGCGTGCATTGTCTTTGTGGATTAGGACAGACAGAGCATCAACTAGTTCACCATTAATCAATATGTCAAGCCTAATCATATCACCTGCTTCAAAGTGACTGAACTCATAATCAAAGGAAGCATAGCCTCTGGAAACCGACTTTAATCGATCAAAGAAATCCAACACCACTTCACTTAAAGGCATTAAAAATTTCATCGACACTTGACTGCCCAGATATTGTAAATTTTGTTGTATTCCTCGTTTTTCGATACACAAGCCTATTACATTTCCTACATATTCATTGGGTAACAATATATTTGCAGTTATAATCGGTTCACGAATTTCTTGGTACATCTCTGGTAAATCAGCTGGATTATCTAATTTAACTACCTCTCCTTTATTGGTAACCAATTCATAAATTACTGTGGGAGCAGTTGTTATTAAATCAATGTCGAATTCGCGCTCAATTCTCTCTTGAATAACTTCCATGTGTAACATCCCAAGGAAACCACAGCGAAAACCAAAACCCAGTGCTGTTGAAGATTCAGGTTCATAATTCAAAGCCGCATCATTTAGCCTTAATTTTTCTATCGCTTCTCGCAAATCTTGGTAATCATCAGCTGAAGTGGGGAATAAACCTGCAAAAACTCGGGGTTGAGACTCCAAAAAACCAGGCAATGCTTCACTGGCTGGATTTTTAGCGAGTGTAATCGTATCTCCAACTGGCGCACCGTGAACATTTTTTATGGATGCTGAAACAAATCCAACCTGCCCACAAGTCAACTCGTTTTTTTCCTCTCTTTTGGGCGTGAATATGCCTAAGTTATCGGCAACATGATCAGTCTCTAAAGACATGATTCTGATTTTGTCTTTTTTGGTTAGTTTACCATTGAAAACTCGCACCAATGATACAACCCCAAGATAATTGTCAAACCATGAGTCTATAATTGATGCCTGTAACGGCTTATTAATATCACCACTTGGCGGCGGGATATGTTTAATAATGGCTTCTAACACATCAACAATTCCCTCACCTGTTTTAGCACTGGTTAGTGTCGCCTCACTGGCATCTATGCCAATTACATCTTCGATTTCTTGTTTGACTTTTTCAACGTCGGCTGAGGCTAAATCAATTTTATTGATAACAGGAAGCACTTCCAAACCCTGTTCGAGAGCAGTATAGCAGTTGGCCACACTTTGAGCCTCAACACCTTGCGCTGCATCAACCACCAATAAAGCGCCTTCGCAAGCCGCCAATGATCGAGATACTTCGTATGAAAAATCAACATGCCCGGGTGTATCGATAAAGTTTAAGTGATAAACAGTCCCATCTTTGGCTGTGTAGTCCAAACTAACAGCTTGAGATTTAATCGTGATGCCTCGTTCTCTTTCAATGTCCATGCTATCGAGCACCTGCTTGTCCATTTCACGCTCTGACAACCCACCACAATGCTGAATAAAACGATCAGCCAAGGTGGATTTCCCATGATCAATATGGGCAATAATTGAAAAATTTCGGATATGTTGCATTCAGACTCTCAAATAAGCAAAATCCCGCATGACGCGGGATTTAAAATAATAGCGTATTGTATATCAAGGTTTAGTCTTGTTCAATTACTATGAATCTATTTATCCCTGCTTGTTTAACTAAAAGAACGATTGGTTCGTCTTGCTGGAGATTCTCCAACTGTTTTTTGAATTGTTTGACACTTTTTATGGGTGTTTTTGATAATTTCAAGATTACATCACCCACCCTAAGCCCTGCTCTTTGTACATTTCTATCCGTAATATTTTTAACCACAATTCCTGATTCGATATCCTGTTGTTGTTTTTCAGACTCTAACAGCCCTGAAACTTCAAAACCTAGTTTTAAACGACTGGATTTACCCGAGCCATCTGTTGCCGCAATTTCGTCACCTGTAAGACCGCCCAATACAGCAATAATCCGCTGGATTTTTCCATCTCTAACAACGGTTAATTCAACTTTTGTTCCTGGCTGTACCGATCCCACCAATGGTGGCAAGCTTCCCGATGTCTCTACAAATAATTGGTTGAATTTAACAATCACATCTTGTTCCTGAATTCCCGCCTTATCAGCGGCAGAACCTCGGTTAACACTGGTCACTAATGCACCATGTGGCTTATCAAGACCTAACACATTGGCTAATTTCTGAGAAACAGGTTGAATCACCACACCCAGTAATCCACGCTTTACAGTTCCACCATCTTTCAACTGACCCACAACACCCATTGCAATATCTATGGGAATAGAAAAAGACAACCCCATATAGCCACCAGTATTGGACATTATCAATGTGTTTATGCCAATGACTTCGGCATCCATATTAATCAGAGGGCCACCTGAATTGCCACGATTGATGGGAACATCTGTTTGGATATAAGGAATATACTGTTGTCTGCCCAGTGACCTTCCTTTGGCTGAAACTATGCCCTTTGTGACCGAGTGTTCGAAACTTAATGGAGAACCTATTGCCATCACCCATTGTCCTATTTCAACTTTCTTAGTATCGCCAACCTTCAAGAAAGGCAAGCCTGTTGCTTCAACTTTTAATAAAGCAATATCACTGGCTTCATCTTCACCAATTAGTTCTGCTTGGTACTCACTTCTGTCAACCAGCCTGACCATAATTTCATCGGCACCTAGTATCACATGTCTATTGGTAATGATATAGCCATCAGATGAGATGATAAATCCAGAGCCGCCTGACACACTGTCACGACCCCGAGGCATCTGAGGTCTAGTTGGGTTTTGTGGCCTATCGAAAAACCTCTGAAAAGGATTGATTTGTTGAGGAGTTTGTTGTGATACTTGGGGATATTTCCCATTGCGCCTTGCTGTAATATTGACCACTGCTGCACCTGTTTTTTTAACCAAATCAGTAAAATTAGGCAAACGTAGTTCAGATGCATGACTGCCTTGATTTACAGAGATGAGCAATACAAAAAATGTTATTATATATTTATTAAATTTCATTGGATAATTCTCGATTTTAGTCACATATATTGACAAAACAGAAATTAATTGGTTCAAAATTATTTGAAAAATTCCACCCTAGGAATTGATTTTATTTTAAAACGATTAATGATAATTTTAGCAAAGATAAGGCCCAAAATCAAACCAAATAAACCGCCCAAATCTGGGTTTAAGCTCAGTTGATTAAATAAAGTATAACCCAAAATCAAAGACAGAGTTATCATAACAATGGGCAAACCATAGAGCAATAATGAAAATTTCAACAATTGATTTTCATTAAATTTCATGCCTATGATATCATTCACTTGATGTTGTTTCGTGAAAAACGAATCCTTATCAACAAGATGCATCTCTTTAAATCCAGAGCCTTTTAATGCAACCACCATCTTGTTATTATTTCGATGAAATAGAATGTTCAAAAACCCATTGGCACAATTACTTTTGCAATCAGAACACTCTAAATTGTCCTGAAAATCAAGCACCACTGCTTGTTTGTTAATAGATGAAATTTTTGCTAGTTTAATCAATCACTTAGACCATTGATTCTCATTGGGCTTAAGTGTTTATTGTTGGATGATTGATTAATGATAAGAATATAAGGCATATTCGCGTTATTCGAAAATCCTTGCATATTATTGTACCCATAAGAATTGTTTGCCGGAGCTGACGGAAATCTACTCAACAATGCAGGTGGAGATACAATGGAAGTATTGCCGTTTGCCATGTTTGCTACTATACTGGGTTTAATTAAAGGATTGATTTCAGATTTAACAATCATAGGATTTACCGCGGATGCCAGTTCTACACCTTCAATCTGTTGATTTTGAATCATCTGATTTTGAATCATCATTACCGACATAAAAGCAACACTTGCTGCTATACTCAAACCCATGATTGGCTTTAACCAACGATTAACACTGGGCTTTTGGACAATTATTTCATCGACCTGCAGACCCAGTTTTACACTTACTCGACTAGCAACATCAATTAACAATGGTTCTTGGGATTCTTTTTGTAAACAAGATTTAATTAAATGGTAGTTTTGCCATGTTTGTGACAATGACTTATCAGAAGCCATGCGTTTTAATAAAAATTGACTGGCGTTAAGTTCCAGTTCTCCATCCATTAAATTTGAAATTTGTTGGTTTGATTTATCTGACATAATTTTCTCTTTTGTATTCTTTTTTTAACAAAGGCTTTAATGCATTATCAATGGCATCTCGCGCTCTAAAAATTCTTGACCTTACGGTACCAATCGGGCAATTCATCTTTTCAGATATCTCTTCATAACTCATGCCTTCGACTTCTCGTAAAATAATGGCTTGTTTTAAGTCCTCAGGCAATTCTGCTATTGAATTATGTACTACTTGCTCGATTTCTTGACGCTCATATTCAGCATCAGGTGTATCAAAATTTTGTTGCTCAAAACCGCCTGAATAGTTTTCAGCCTCAGAGGGTTCAATATTGGAATTTTGAATCCGCCTACCCTTGGCAACTAAATAGTTTTTTGCCGTATTAATTGCAATTCTATAAATCCACGTATAAAACGCCGAGTCTCCGCGAAAATTAGGCAATGCTTTATACACTTTAATAAAGACATCCTGAGTGACATCTTGAATTTCATGATAATCTTTTATTAATCTAGATATCACTCCGCCTACTTTTTGTTGATAGCGTTGAACCAACAGTTCAAAAGCTTTAACATCGCCTTTTTGAGCCTGTTTCACCAACGCTAGGTCTATTGCCTTTTCCGACATATCTTTTCCCTTATTATTCATGTGATTTCAATACTTATTCTCTATGACATTGCTTTATTTAAAAAGTTTAACAATATCTTAATATTTTTAAAAAAATTGAATTGTTGATTATGTTTATCCGGCAACTTGAGAAATCAATTAGTCCCCATTAATTCAACACGCTTGCTTAACAAGGCCTCAACGTCCTCTTCTGGCATAGGCCTAGCAAATAAAAAACCCTGGAAATATTCACATTCCCTTTCTAACAAATACTCCCTTTGCTCTTCTGTTTCCACACCTTCTGCAACCAACTTTCTGTCCAAACGTTTCGCAATACTGATTGTGGCATCTAAAATCGCTTCATCTTCTGGATTCAAACCAATATTTTTTACAAATGATTGGTCTATTTTAATATAGGTAGCAGGAATACGTTTCACATAATCCAAGCTTGAATGACCCGTTCCAAAATCATCAATCGATAAGGTGCAGCCAATGTCAACAATCTTGTTAAGGGACTCTACTAAATTAGGCACATCGTCTAAATTCATCGTCTCTGTAATTTCAAAGTCAATAAGGTGAGGGTGGATACCCGAATCATTAATAATTTTTTCTAGTTTTTCTGGCAAATTGGCTTCCAGTAACTGAACAATTGACAAATTTATAGAACAGGATAAAACCAGACCGTACATTTTTTGCCACTTCACAATCATTTCACATGACCGTTGAGTAACATACTCACCAATGGGGTTAATCAGTCCAGTTTCCTCTGCCAAAGGGATAAATTGTCCTGGGTTAATCATGCCAATCTCTGGATCTATCCAACGTACCAGTGCTTCAAAACCAATTACATCCTCAGTAACTGCATCAATTTTTGGTTGGAAAAACACCTTAATGTGTTTTTTCTTAATGGCTATTTTGAGGCTTTCTTCCATTTCAATTTTTTGTTTTAAAGCCTGACCAGTCTCAGAGTGCTTAAATATTACATAATTATTACTGCCCGCTAATTTGGCATCGTACATGGCTAAATCTGCATTTTTCATCATGCTGGAAACTGTTTGCCCATCATCGGGGAATACTGATGCACCAATATTAAACCCTATATCGATGTCCTCTCCATTGCTTAGCAACAGGGGCTTACTTAGCATCTCAATTAATTCAAAGGCTATATATTCAACCACTTGTTTTTCTTGATGAGGGCGCAATAAAATCAAGAATTCATCGCCAGACAAACGATAAACCTGCCCTTTATTGCGAATACAGTTAACCATTATTTGTGCCACAGATTTAATGATTTGATTGGTCAACTCTATACCCAGACTTTTGTTAAAATAGTTAATCTTATTAATATCAATAATCATCAGTGAAAGATAGGTATTTTCACCCATTCCTACTTCGATCAACTTTGAAAATTTACGGGTCATCGCATTTCGGTTGGGCAATCCAGTTAATTTATCAATCAGCCCATCAATAACTCTTTGTTCAACTATTTTTTTTTGAAAAAGTCCGAACAAACAATGTTTGGCAAGCGCGTTCAAAGTCAATGTAACAACTTGCCAATTGTCTACAGGATTGCTTCCACCACCGATTATTGTACCGTAAGTTTTATCTTCATGATATATCGGAAAATTACAAAGCGTATTCAAACTGTTGTTGTCAAGTATTTCTACAAACTCATTGTTTCGACTGTTGTCTCTGTCTATATTAAGTTTTTGGTTGCTAAGAATTATCGGCATCAAAGATTCTAAAGAACGTTCCAAAAATCTTTTCACAATAGCTTTTTTACCAGTAATCACAGGCTTTAACAATTTATTGCCCTGGCATTCAAAATAAAGCAAAAAATCCAATTTAAGAAATTCACATATGTGGTTCAAAGTTTGTTTAAATTCGCTTGATCTAATATCAACTTGATTGACACGTGCTAAATTTTGGAACAACTCATCTGATACGCCTTGTTGGTTCTCGGGATCGATCATTCCAATAAATACAATCTCTCCACCTAAAACCGCCATTTGATAGCTGGCATTAAAAAAACGAACTTCTTTGTTGTCTTTGTACTTAATGGTAAATTGTGCTTTGTCCTTTGTATTGATTTCCTTTACATAATCTGGATATTTTTGTTGGTTATTTTCATCGTCCATAAAATCCCAAGATTGGCCCAGTATTTCGGATTCTTCTAACTGTAATAGAGCCGTCAATTGTTCATTAATATTAATGATTTTTTTTGTTTTGGCATTGACGATAATTTTTGCTTGTATAGAGTCATGAAAGAAAATATTCCACAACCCTTGTTCTACATCTGAATTATCTAAATTATCTTGAGCTATTTGGACTTGGCTTTTACTGTTGTTGCTTTGATTATTTCCACTAAATAGTTGTGATATTTTTATATCTATTTCGAGTTCAGATACTGGGTTAAATAAGACTACACCCGCTATCTGTTGAAATTGATGGTAAAGTTCTAGAGGTATTTCGCCTTCGTTGTTAATTAAAACTACAACTTTGATTTCAGGGAATTTTTTTGTTAATTTATGTAATTGTTTAGGGCTTTGAATTAAACTTTTAGAGCTTTCTATCACTAAACAATCGATCTTTTCAGAGTCGAGAATATCAGCACAATCTTCAGTATTTTTCGCGGTATAAATCATCTCAGATTCATTGCTATCAAAATAATTAAAAAAAATAACCTTTTCTTTTTTTAGATTACAACAAATAAGAATATTTTTTCCTTCTAAATTAGCCATCAGACAACACCCACTTGCCGCTTCTTAATTTGTACCTTTTGCTGTTTTGATCGTGCAGAATTATTTCTTCACCTCGCGTCTCTAAAAAGTTAAAGCGAACTTCATTATTGGTGAGAAATAAAAACCGAGTGTTTTGGTTGACTTTTAGATAACTCAGAGCTTTTGGTAAGGTCGATTTGATTTCCAGTAAATCCTTTGGATTATTCCCAGGAAAAACATACACGGCAAAGTAATGATTTTTAGAGGCGTATTTCAACGCTTCAAGAACAGGACGCGTAGCTGGCAAGGGAATTTGTCTTGATTTTATATTTACCAAACCCAATTTAGATGACCATATATATATTGCCATGCCTGAACGGACTGAAATCTGCCTTAATACTTCAATAATTTGTTCAGATTTGTCGCTCGCTATGTATTGAAACTGACCTGCGCCCCTAATTTGTTTTTCAATTCGATTAACTACAGATAATGAGAATTTTGACATAAATTACATGGTTTCGGTACTTAATTTGTCGCCTTTAAAGGGGGCCAACATGGTTTCTATCTTTGTTCTTGCCTGTTCCATGTCACTGTTATCAGCGAATTGAACGCCAATACCTGGGTGTTTTAAACCACTTGCCCCTAGAGGGGTAATCCAAATAACCTTGCCAGTAACGGGAAACCTTTCTTCCCCCATCAATGACAACAGCAAAAAGACATCATCGCCCAATTTATAGCTATTCTTAGTTTTGACAAACACACCACCATTTTCAATAAATGGCATGTATAATTTATGCAACTCAGTAACATCTTTAATTTCACATGACAAAATACCTTTTTTGCCCATGCCAGCACCCATAAATGCCATAACTTGTATCCCCTGATTAAATCAACACAGGCTATGATTATACATCAAATAAAGCCTATGAACACCTGTTATTAACTTTCCGAAATACATTATTTAAAAGTTGACTTCCAATTAATGAGCAGTTCTTCAATCAGCAACTCTTTTTTTAAGGCAGTTTCACTTCTAAAATTAAATCGATAAATATTCCTAATAAACTCTAATAGCTTATTATTTAAATCAGAAACTTGTGATAAATCAAACTGAAAACTCAAATATTGAGCATGGTCAGAAACTACTAATTGGTTGTTGTATTTCATTAAATTAACAAAATAGGAAGCCATCAATGGTAAATATATAAATAACTCTTCAGAAAGCCAAGTTTTAGAAATTTCAAGAACTGTCTTTTGACCATTGATTAAAGATTGTAGGTCAGCAAGCATTTGTTTAACATGTGAAAGGCTGCCCTCTTGTATGATTGTTTTTGCAACCAATGGTGAAAAATTCGCTAGGACCAAACTGGTGACTATTTCTGCTTCTGATTTATTTGACAAAGAGCTCAACCAAACTATGGATTCATTGTGGCACGGCACAGCAATATTCATTTTTACACATCGGCTTTTAATGGTTGGCAATAAGCGCCCCATTTCGCTAGTAGTCAATATTAAAACCACTTTATCTGGTGGCTCTTCCAAGGTTTTTAACAAAGCATTAGCAGCGGATTTGTTCATTTGTTCGGCATTTTCAATGACCACTGCCCGATATTGTCCCTTGGTTGCAGACAACCGAATATCTTTGGATAGCTTTCTAATTTGCTCTACTTTAATGGTGTTTTTTTCAGCTCTAATCAATCTGAAATCCGGGTGGTTCCCCACTTTGAACAACTCGCAGGCACTGCAACGACCACAGGTGCCGCCTTGAGAACCATCTTGAGATAAACCTTCACACAAAGCAATATGAGCCATGTGTCTTGCCAGTTCAAATTTACCCAAGCCTTTTGCCGAGTTCAATAAAATGGCATGAGGGACTTGTTGCGAAACCACTAGCTTCTGCCAGTGTTTAATTTGATCTTGTAACCAAGGGAGACTTGTCACAACAGGTCATCCTTTTTATCTGCAAAGGCTTGTTTTATTGCTAACTTAACATGTTTAATCGATTCAGAAGCATCAATCACAGCATATCTATTGGATTCTAGCTGGGCTTTGTCTCGATAAGCTTGAGTAATTCGGTGAAAAAACTCAATGCTTTCTTGTTCTATTCTGTCGGCCTGTCCTCGACTTTTTATTCTTTGCAAGCCAATTTCAGGTTCTATATCCATCAACACAGTAAAGTCTGCTTGCACCTTTCCTACAATAAATTTATCCAACCAACCCACCACATCAAAACCCAACTCTCGACCACCTCCCTGGTAGGCGTAACTGGCATCCACATATCGATCGGAAATCACCCATTTTCCTTGCATTAAAGCGGGTTTGATTACGTTTTGGATATGTTCATTGCGGCTAGCGAACATCAACAACAACTCTGTCTTGGCATGTAAGTGTTCAGAATGTAATAATATTTCACGAATGTTTTCTGCTATTGGTTCGCCACCTGGTTCTCGTGTGCATATATATTCTATGTGCCAACTGTCTAAAATTTTGCATATAGTTTTCAAGGCAGTGGTTTTGCCAGCCCCCTCAGAACCTTCTAAGGTAATCAGCCTTGCTTTGCTCACAGCTTATTTCCTTTAAGATAGCCTTTAACGGCTTTTTTATGCTGCTCATAAGTGTCCGAAAAATAATGCCCACCTCGATTATTGGCAACAAAATACAACGCTTTACCATCTTTGGGTTGTGCACTGGCAGCAATTGATTCGATACTCGCCATGGCTATTGGTGTTGGCGTTAAACCTTTGCGCGTGTAAGTGTTGTATGGTGTATCTGTTCTTAAATCTCTACTTTTAATATCTCCGTCATAGCTTTCTCCCAAACCATAAATAACCGTAGGATCGGTTTGTAAGCGCATATTTAACTGCAATCGGCGAATAAAAACACCCGCAATAATATCTCGTTCATCGGCTTGTGAGGTTTCTTTTTCCACAATAGAGGCCAAAGTTAACATTTCATAAGGCGTTTTTAAGGGCAAGTTGTCTTTTCGTTGTTGCCAATGTTGCTGCAAACCTTGATTCAAGGCAACATGAGCACGTTTTAAAATTTCTACATCAGAATCACCCCGCACAAACTGATAGGTTTCGGGCAAAAACAAACCCTCAGGTGTTGAATGCGATGTGTCTAAGTCGTTTAATAACTGCTCGTCTGAAATATCATTTAAGGTGTGCAACAAAATTTCATCATTGAGAATCTTTTGTTTTAATTCACGCCAATTAGTGCCTTCAACGATAGTAAAATTATAAGTAACAACTTGGTTAGATTGAATTTTTTGCATAACTTGCATAGGATTCAAACCTGCATCAATCTGAAACTCACCTACTTTCAACCAAGAACCCAATTTTTCTAATCTGCCCATCATGCGCCATTGCCAATTAGCCCCATTGGCATTTTTATTGAGCAATTTTTGGGTGAATTTTCTGTAAGTTGAACCTTTCTCAATATTAACCAGTGTTGATTTTTGAAAAACTGGCTGAATTAAAAAGTCCCTGTACTGTTGATAATAATAGCCTCCTGTAGCTATTGCAATTGTACCAAGAGCAACAATAAGGATAAAAAGTTTTTTCATTGCGTTTTTATGCGTGCATTCCACTTTTGTTGAATAGAATCAACAACAGATAACTGCTGTTGAAAGGTAGTTTTGTGTTCAATATTGGCAATCGTGCCAAAACCTTGAACACTGTTACAAACCATCATACCATCATACTTTTGCAGGGTGCTAAATTCAATATTTTTCCACTTTAATTCAAAGCCTTGTGCTTCTAGCCAGCGCAAAGCGACACCATAAACACCGCACTTATTGAGTTTAGGCGTATAAAGTCGATTGTTTTTAATCATCACAATATTTTTACTAATGGTCTCAATCACCCGCTGCTTATTGTCCAACATAATCGCATCTGGAAACCCTGTGCTATCCAACTCATTCGCTGCTAACACCTGTTCCAATCGATTCAAATGCTTTAAACCAGCTAACTGCTTTTGTTGGGACAGTCGTACCGAACTTATTGCTAAAGAATCATTGGCGGTAGAATCATTAATTGAAAAATCATTGTAGGGATTTACCGTGATATAAAACTGAACCTGACTTGATTGACTGGCATAGCCCCGTTTAGAATCATCACGGAACACCACCAGTTTTGCGATATAACTACCACTATCATTGACTAAAGATAAAATTTTATCATACAAGAAAGATTGATTAAGACTCTGTAAATTCAAGCGACCTAAACTCTCATCCAAGCGCTGAAAATGCCAATTCCACAAAGGAATTTGACCGTCCACAATCAACATCGTCTCGAACAAACCATCACCATAGTTAATGGCGCGGTTGATTAAACAATTTTCTGGAGTTATTGGAAATGAGGAGTAAAATTTCATAGCAATGGTTATTTTACACCAAGATAAATTTGAAATCTGTGTAATGGGAACAATCTCTAAATATTATTCTCATTTTATGAATATACCTCTTATAGTATAGTTTCAAACCAGTTCCAACCTACGGTAATTCGCTAGTAAAAACGATTTCCACATGAAACGATGTACTACCGGAACCGCGACTTTAGTCGTGCTAGCTCAATAATAATACAGGGCTAAAGCCCCGATTCCGAATGTTTTATATTCTTGGAATAAAACCTACGGTTTTTTCATCTGCGTCATCTGCGTTCATCTGTGTACAATTGCTTTTAATCTTTCGCCGTGTACGGCTGCGCCGCTACGAGATATCTTCACAAACTATTAATCAAAGCCTGCGCCTTGTGCATAGATTCAATAGCTTCATTTTCAGCGATAGAATCATAAACAATACCAGCACCAGCGTGCAAGGATAGTTTGTTGTGCGAAAGAGTGAATGTGCGGATTAATATATTCAAATCCATTCTGCCGTCATCGGTAATATAACCCATTGAACCCGTATAGGCTCCTCTTGGTGAATTTTCTAATTCATCAATAATTTGCATACAGCGAATTTTTGGGCAACCTGTGATGGTTCCTCCTGGAAATGTGGCTTTTATGACATCCAAATATGTCGTGTTTTGTTCTAATTCACCTACTATATTTGAGACAATATGATGTACTTTGGCATAAGATTCTACCACCATAAATTCGTCCACTTTAACCGTGCCAATTTTACTGACTCTGCCAATATCATTGCGCTCTAAGTCGATTAGCATAATGTGTTCGGCTTGTTCTTTGGGGTGATTAAGAAGCTCGTCAATTAAAGCTTGGTCTCTGTCTTGATCAGAATGCCTGGGGCGTGTGCCTGCTATGGGACGGGATTCGATGCTGTTGTGTTCGACTTTAACCAATCGTTCTGGAGATGAACTGATGACTGAAAAATCTTCGGTTTGTAACAATCCTGCAAAAGGTGCGGGATTGTGGACTGACAAAGAAGTGTACAATTCCAAAGCATCAATTTTATGGTCCGACTGTATCTTCCAGTTTCTTGCCAAATTGACTTGATAGATGTCGCCTTGTTTTATGTATTGTTTGGCTTTTTTAACATTGGCAATATAACTGTCTACATCATCGGTTTGTATCGCCAAGTGGTTTTTAAACTTAACTTTGTTGCAGGTTTGATGTTTGATTAATTTTTTGAGTTTTTTTAGGCGTTTTTTAGAATTAGCCACCAAGTAGTACTGCTCCTTAATGTGATCAATGACAATGGCTGACTTGCTCCGAAATGCCAGAGCCAAAGGCTGTTTTTTATCGTGTTGAATGTCTTTCAAACTGTCTTCCCAAGCGACAATACTGGCATAAGACAGGTACAAAAACCAACCCGAATGAAAGGGCAAATCATCGCTGTTTTGCTTAAGGATTTTTTTATCTATTTTGTTTAGGAGCTCGTTAAGCTGTTGTTGATTATAAGCCTTGCTGATTTTTCCTGATTTAACAAATAGCAGACTGTATCTGCCTGTTTTGTTATTCTTTGTATTGCTTGCCAATAACGCAGGGAATATTTTTGGATAATTACGAGCTAAGCCAATTAAATCGGGTTTAATCTTTAGTTTAGCTCGGTAATGTTTTTTCACTTCAGCTTTTTAAAGACCAAAGTTGCGTTGGTGCCACCAAAACCGAATGAATTGGACATGACAATATCCACATTGGCATCTCTTGAAATATTGGCAATATAATCCAAGTCACAACCGTCATCAACATTATCCAAGTTAATGGTTCCTGGTAAAACACTGTCTTTGATTGCCATCAAACTGAATATCGCTTCAACGCCACCGGCTGCTCCCAACAAATGACCTGTCATGGATTTGGTCGAACCGACAGCACTTTGATAAGCGTGCTCACCCAATGCAGTTTTTATCGCGTCACTTTCGCCTTTATCACCCAGTGGTGTTGAGGTACCGTGTGCATTAATATAATCAATTTCATCTGGATTAACTCTCGCATCTTGCATGGCATTTTTCATACAACGCGAAGCCCCTTCACCACCTGGTGAGGGAGAAGTAATGTGATAGGCATCAGAACTCATGCCAAATCCTGTGATTTCTGCATAAATTTTGGCACCACGGGCTTTGGCGTGTTCGTATTCTTCTAATACCAATATGCCAGCACCATCGCCCAACACAAAACCATCGCGGTCTCTGTCCCAAGGACGAGAAGCGGCTTTTGGATCATCATTGCGCGTTGACATGGCTCGCGCTGAAGCAAATCCACCCATGGCCAATGGTGTAGTTGTATATTCACAACCGCCACATATCATCACATCGGCATCACCGTAGGCAATGGTTCGCATACCCATTCCGATATTGTGTGTGGCTGTTGAGCAAGCGGTGACCACCGACAAACTAGGACCCTTGATGCCATACATAATAGACAAATGCCCACCTGCCATGTTGATGATGGTACTGGGAATAAAGAAAGGAGAAATTCTACGCACTCCTTTATTTATCAATGCCTCAGTGGTCTTTTGGATGCCGTAAATACCACCGATACCTGCACCCACATATACGCCTATTCTTTCCGCGTTATCCTCATTAATATCCAAACCAGCATCATTGATAGCATCTACTCCTGCTACAATACCGTAGTGCATAAATGGGTCCATTTTTTTGGCGTCTTTCTTCTTGATGTACTTTTCAACATCCAAATCACGTACTTCACCAGCAATGGTGCAAGACAAATCAGCAGTATCAAAATGGGTCACTTGGTCAATGCCACTGACACCATTTTTGATGTTGTTCCATGCAACATCTAGTGAATTTCCAACAGGCGAAACAATCCCCATGCCTGTTACTACAACTCTGTGACCATTCATTTGTATTATTCCCCTAAAAAAAAAGCCACGTAAAAACATGGCTTTTTATAGAATTATTACTAATTAAATTAAGCGTTAGCTGTAACGTAATCAATAGCTCCTTGAACTGTTGTGATTTTATCAGCATCAGACTCAGGAATTTCACAATCGAACTCTTCTTCCAATGCCATAACCAATTCTACAGTATCCAAAGAATCTGCACCTAAGTCATCTACAAAAGAAGAACTGTTGTTTAATTCAGAAACATCTACATCTAAGTCTAGTTGTTCTATGATAATATCTTTAACGCGTTTTTCATAATCGCTCATGTTGTTTTGTACCCCTGCGGTGTATATTTAAGTATATTAAAAAAATCGATTTTATTTTATGCAATCATAAAGTATTAATCCAGTATTATATGGAGATTAACACCAATGAAATCAAGTTATATCAAATAAAGTTGGTTATTTACCTGCTTGTTTTGCTTCCCTATAGACCAATAAGTCATTGTTAAACTTAGCAACAACTTTACTAACCTCTTGCTTTTTAACCTGAATAAACTCCAATTGGTATTTGATTTTTTCTTCAATGGTGACTATTCTTGATTTAAGTGCCTTGGAAACTTTTTCTCCCCCTCTTTGTTTGGCTGCTGCCATTGACAACAATTGCTCCCTGCTCGTTTTTTGAAAATCCAAACTTTGTTTAGCAGACTCTATATTTCGCTCTAATGCTGAAAGCCTTTCTTCTTTCAACCGAACTATCTCCTGCTCATTGGTGTAGGATTTTATGATATTTTTTCTTTTTATTTCTAATTTAGCAGCTATTTTCTCGGCTTTTATTTTTTGTTGTTTTGCTTCTCTTTCAGCCTGCCTTTCTTCTGGTGTTTTAATGTTCTTAATTTTTTCTAGAACCACACCGTTTTGATTTAATTCTTGGTGTTCTTTTTTAATTTGTTCAGGGGGAACCAAGTCACTATAAGTAACTTTGCCATTTTCATCCACCCATTTATAAAGCTTCTTGGCATAAACGTTGCTAACACTTAAACTCAAAAAAACAATAATTATCACTAATAACTTATTCATAAAACCCCTCAAATCGCAAATATTACTAAAATTGATACAAAAACCAGCCAAACCAATAGCATCCTTTTTAAAACACTGATAGTTACCAGCTCAATACTGGTTTCATTTTCTGACTCTACTTCGCAATTTTCAACTGCAAAATCAGCCGCTTCATATAAAAATGTATCGTCCATAGATTTTATATTTTCAATATTCATATAAACCTTACATTTTTTAAATATGCGTTCAAAATCACTGGCAATTGCCAATGATACCACCATCATCCAAGCAACAGGATAGTTGAGGATTTTCATTAATTTCTCTATGCTGGGTTTGATTTCTTCATCGTCTTTGGTATAAAAATTCAATCTTTCACTCAACCTATAAATCAAAGCACCAACTATGCCCAGCACAATGTACCAAAAAAACACCCCAAACCAACGCCTTAAAGATACTTGTGTCATTTTCTTTATCAACAATGAAATTTTGGCATTTTTTCTAATACCAACTTTACTGCGAATATCTCCACTGGCAACATCTTCCTCTAAACTTTTCGGCCCAATACAATAACTCAAAACCAAAATAGCAACCAACAAATTACCGATAGTGGAATCAAACACACCTAATAAAACACCACTAATAACAGCCACAGGAATACCAACCATAGCCACCACTGACAATTCAAAAACCGACCAATTGGCAACAGAAGAAAACCATTTAGACCAAGATTGGAACCAAGCAAACTGGCGAAATCTTTGTGGTTTAGCCATTAAATGACTGATTAAATAGGCCAATATTAAAGCCAATAATTTCATAAGCATTCCTTATTCATACATTATATTAACACATTATAACTGAAATAAAGCTGAATGAGATTGACTATCGAGTAAATAGCGCAATCGACTCCACATGTGAAGTGTGTGGAAACATATCCATCACTCCTGCTTTTACCAACTTAAAACCCAATTGGTTGACCAATCTGTCGGTATCTCGTGCCAAACTGGCTGGGTGACATGATACATACAACAAAGTCTTTGCCTTGGTTTGTGCAATTAATGGCAACACTTCCCAAGCACCACTTCGCGGAGGATCAATCAATACTTTGCTATAGTCCTTTTTAAACCACTCGGAATTCTCATGATTTCTGCGCAAATCTGCTACTTCGAATACAACATTGTCCAAATTGTTCAGCTTGGCATTGCTAATAGCCCTGTCAACCAATGACTGCTCTCCTTCGATACCCACAATCTCTTTCACTTTAGTCGCCAATGGCAAAGTAAAGTTCCCTAAGCCACAAAACAAATCCAGCACCACATCATCGGCTTGAACCTTCAAGAGATTCATAGCTTGCGCAATCATCTTATCGTTCATCTTAGCATTGACCTGAATAAAGTCACTGGGCAAAAATTCCATACGAATTTTGTATTCAGGCATATCAAAAAACAAGGGACTTTTGTTCTTGTTCTTAGTCATTTCAAAAATTGTCTTAGGTCCTTTAGACTGAGAATAAACCCTAACCCCCTGTTGTTCTGCAAAATCCAACAGTATTTTTTCATCGTCATCCCGAATCGGTTTCAAATGACGGATAATTAATGCCACATCATCATCGGCTATGGAGGCTTCAATTTGAGCGATATGCTGTCTAATATACAGTTTTCCGATCATTTCTGACAACGGCTTAAGCAAGTCATCTAATGGCTTCTGGAGAATCTCACAGTAGTTCATATCGGCCACATAACGGCCATTTTTTTCTCTAAAACCAACCAATGCTTTGTCTTTAGCAATAACCCAACGAACCGACAATCTCGCCCGTCGGCGATAGTGCCAAGAGTCTGCTGTTAATGGCGGCATCCATTCTTCTGGCTGAGTCCTTGCCATTTTAGACAGGTTTTGTTTTAAGGTATTTTGTTTAAACTCAATTTGCTTTTCTGGCGCCAAATGCATCATGCTACAACCATTACAGTCATCATAAAACTCACACTTGGCCTCTACCCTATCATCAGAAGCTTCGAGTATTTCAATCGCCAAACCTTCTTCAAAGTTTTTATTGCCCCCGGTATGTTTTACAATCACTCTTTCACCAGGCAAAGCACCATTAACAAACATCACTTTGCCATCAATACGCGCAATACCACGTCCATCGTGACTTAAATCTTCAATCACAACCTCAATCGGTTGCTCCATAAGTGTTCTTTTGCGTTGACGTGCCATAGTTTTAGATTTTGTGATGCCATAAAAAAATGGTATTTTAAAGCATAATAACGCTGTTGTATTGACTTAATTGAATTACAAGCAACTATCAAGTAGGTTGCTGCTGAGGCACGAATCTCTGTACCAACTTACACACTTACTTTGTCAGCCATACTCCATCGGCATTTTGGTATTTCCAGCCTGTATGTGCCTTGTCTTTCCAAGTCTTCACGAATACATTTTGAATGGCCTGTTCCCAGTCGGGGTGACCATTGGCTACAGCCAGTTCTCGGTACAGTGCTTTTCTGTCTCGGTTTTCATCGGCCACCAACTTCTTGGCTTTTTGGCGGTCTTTTAATCCCAATGATTTGGCATTTAAGATTTCGATAAATCCTTGATTAGAAAAACCAATCACGCCATTGTCTAAATACCCTAATCCCGATATAGAAAAATTAAAACAAGCTAGAAGCCTTGGTGTATAAT